>NZ_JBQZGD010000010.1:0-130597 GCF_052691955.1 Myroides sp. TSA_177.3 | reverse complement strand
AAGCCTGCGCCCTTCTTTTGAAAAGCCTGATTACGTAAGTAGTCAGGCTTTTTTGTTTTATACCGGTTTGGAAAGGTGAGGTGATGAGAGGAAACGGACGTAGGGGCCAATGGCAATTGGTCTTCTTGTATGATGCATATTGTATTGTGGTAAAATATGGTGACAAAGAATGCACCGTAAGGGCCAATGGCAATTGGCCTTATCGCAGGATACATATCGTATCCCTGCATCCACCACAAAAAAGCAAAACAACAAAAAAGCCCTAAAAAAGGGCTTTTATACTATGTTATCTCTAAGTCTTGGGTTTTGTTTATAATATCAGACATCGCGTATCCTTTGCGAAATAAGTAAGCTTGAAACTTTTGTTTTTTCTTTTGTATATCGGTATCCGTTAATTGATTCCATTTGTTTTCGCTAATGCGATCAAAAGTTTGGTAGTATTCTTCATCTTCAATTTCAGCCAAGGCAATTGTAATGATTCGACTATTGATATTTCGGAATTTTAATTCTGTTGTAATTCGATTCCTTCCCCAAGCACTTAAACGGTGTTTTCCTCTTACAAAACTCTTGGCAAATCGCTCTTCATTTAAGAAACTATGTTCAATGAGGTGAACGATAATTTCATCGTGTATTTGTGGTGTTATTCCCAATAGAAACATCTTATTGACTACTTCAGAGTGACAACGGTCTTGATACGCACAATAGTTTTCTAATTTGCGTTTAGCTTCATCAAAGGAAAGGTAGGTAGTATCTGTTTTCAATGGTTTTGTTTTTTACAAAGATAAAAAAGGATTTAGGAAGTTGGAAGAGATGTGTTGGGCTTTTCCTTTGCAATAAATTATAGTTCTCAAAGAAATTGATTATTTGCTTTAAGTTTTGTAGTTTTCCTCTAAGAAAAATAACAACTAACATTATGAGTATTAATAAAAGTTTTTTGCTTGAATTGCAACATGAATTAGGGAGTACAAGAAAGATTATTGCTTGTGTGCCAACAGATAAATGGGGGTGGAAACCACATGAAAAGTCGATGAGTTTAGGAGATTTATCGAAACATATTGTTGAATTGATCGTTTGGACAGAATTTATTACGAAACAAGGTGAGCTAAACTTCCATACGGATTATAAGCCTTTAGAAGCGACTTCTACAGATCAGCTACTCCAACTTATCGATGCGTATGAAAAACGCGTTATAACAGCCATTGAATCGACTACAGAGGAGCAATGGATGGAGAACTGGGCATTAAAAGCAGGTGATCATACGATTATGGAAATGCCAAAGGTTGGTGCGAACCGCTTTATTGTAAATAATCACATCTATCACCACAGAGGGCAACTATCAGTTTATTTGCGTTTGCTCGATATTCCAATTCCTGGAATGTATGGTCCTTCTGCAGATGATGCGAGATAGTTTACGATTGATTGGGAACAGTTGATTCAAATTATATTTGTTTTTGGAAACAAAAAGGATAGTAAATAAAAAAGCCTAACTTGAAAAGTTAGGCTTTTTTCGTACCCGGAGTGGGAATCGAACCCACACTCCTAGGAACACGAGTTTGAGTCGTGCGCGTCTACCAATTCCGCCATCCGGGCATTTGGTGTTGAATTGTGAGTGCAAATTTACAGAAAAAAATAAGCTATCAAAGAAAAAAAGCAAAAAAATCGTTCTAGTCAATTAATATTTTATAAATTTGCATCGCTGAATTACTATAAGGAAGCACTAACTAACAACATAACAACTAATTAGAAAAAATGTTAAATCCTGAATCAGAAGCAAAAATTTTTGCTTGCTCGCAAAGCGTTGAGTTAGCAGAGAAGATAGCAAAGGAATATGGTGTAGAATTGGGTAAAGCTACGTTATCACATTACAGTGATGGAGAGTTTCAACCCTCTTTTGAAGAATCAATTCGAGGAAGACGAGTTTTCCTTGTTTGTTCTACATTTCCATCATCAGATAACCTAATGGAATTATTGTTAATGTGTGATGCAGCTAAAAGAGCATCAGCAAGACATATTACAGCAGTAATCCCTTATTTTGGATGGGCTAGACAGGATAGAAAAGATAAACCAAGGGTTCCAATTGGGGCTAAATTAGTAGCTAAGTTATTAGAATCAGCTGGGGCAACGAGAATTATGACTATGGATTTACACGCAGATCAAATCCAAGGATTCTTTGAAAAACCAGTAGATCATTTATACGCTTCAACGATATTTTTACCATACGTGAAGAGTTTAAACATTGACAATTTGACTATTGCTTCGCCAGATATGGGTGGTTCAAAACGTGCCTATGCTTATTCTAAGTTTTTAGATTCAGATGTAGTAATCTGCTATAAACAAAGAAAACAAGCGAACATCATTGAAAAGATGGAGTTGATTGGAGATGTTACAGGGCGTAACGTAATCTTAGTGGATGATATGATTGATACAGGAGGTACGTTAGCAAAAGCAGCTGATATGATGTTAGAAAGAGGTGCTTTGAGCGTACGTGCAATTTGTACACATGCAATCTTATCAGGAAGCGCTTATGAAAAAATCGAGGAGTCTTCATTAACTGAATTAATCGTTACAGATTCAATTCCATTGAAGAAACCATGTAATAAAATTAAAGTGTTAAGTTGTGCGCCTTTGTTTGCAGAAACAATGCACAATGTGCAGTCGAATTTATCGATTAGCAAAACATTCGTCATGTAAATTATTAATACTAAATATTTAAAGTAATGAAATCAATTACAATTAAAGGATCAGAAAGAGAAAGCGTAGGTAAAGTGTCTACTAAAGCCTTACGTAATGCTGGAATGGTTCCTTGCGTAGTATACGGAGGAGAACAATCAGCAATCCACTTCACAGCAGAAGAGAAAGCATTCAAAAGTTTAGTTTACACTCCTAATGTACACACTGTTGTGATTGAATTAGAAGGTGGTAAAAAAATCAATGCAATTTTACAAGATATTCAGTTCCACCCGGTATCTGACAAAATCTTACACATCGATTTCTACCAATTATTCGACGATAAAGAAATCACTTTAGAAGTGCCTATCAAAATCGCAGGTAACTCAAAAGGAGTTATGGCTGGAGGTGTTTTAAACATCAACAACCGTAAATTAAAAGTAAGAGCTTTACCAGCTAACTTACCTGACTTCGTAGAAGTAAACATTTCTAACTTAGAAATGGGTAATAAATTATACGTTACAGATATTACAACTGATAACTACAAATTATTACACCCAGACAACACTGTAGTTTGTCAAGTGAGAATTTCTCGTGCAGCTATGAAAGCAGCTCAAGAAGCAGCAAAAGCAGCAAAAGCTCCTTCAAAGAAAAAATAATTATAGTCAATATAAATTGTTTGAAAGCGCCTGTATTTTTACAGGCGCTTTTTTTATTTGGTCAAATAACTTATGGAATGTCTTGGGTTTGCGTTATTTTTGTACCTTGAAAATTAGTAACATCATACCATGAAGAAGTTTTTAATTGTAGGATTGGGAAATATAGGTGCTGAATATATTCATACGCGTCATAATATTGGATTTAAGATTGTTGATCAAGTAGCCCGTGATTTAGGAGGAGATTGGCAAACCGTAAAATTGGGAAGTCTTGCAGAAGTTAAGATAAAAGGCAGAACGCTGCTTTTGCTTAAACCTAATACGTATATGAATTTAAGCGGTAAAGCTGTTCAATATTGGATGCAAAAAGAAAATATTCCATTGGAGAATATTTTAGTCGTTACGGATGATTTGAATATTCCTTTTGGAGCCCTTCGAATTAAGGCCAAAGGGTCTGACGGAGGACACAATGGATTGAAGAATATTCAAGCAGTGTTAAATAATACCAACTACCCTCGTTTTCGATTTGGAATTAGCGATGAATTTAAGAAAGGACAGCAAGTGGATTATGTTTTGGGTGAATGGGACGAGGAAGAGAAACAAAAGCTCGTAGAACGTCTAGAAACGTCTTCTAAGGCTATTCAGGAGTTTGCTTTAGGGGGATTGAATAATGCAATGAATACTTATAACGGCAAATAGCTTTTTTCAGGAATCCAGATGAAATTAATCGCTGAAACACCCAGATTGTTGCTTCGAGAATTGCAACCAACAGATGCGCAATCATTCTATGAATTAAATGCAAATCCCAATGTGATTCGCTATACGGGTAATACAGCTTTTGCAACTGTGGATGAAGCTAAAGAATTTTTGGAAAATTACAGCGATTATCTGCTTAATGGCTATGGACGATGGGCTGTTATCTTAAAGGATTCGGGACAATTTATTGGTTGGTGTGGTTTGAAGTATGATGCTGATACGCAACAAACAGATATCGGTTTTCGCTTTTTTGAAGAAGAATGGGGAAAAGGATATGCAACAGAAAGCGCTGAAGCTTGTTTGCATGTGGGATTAAATCAATTCCGATTAGATTGTATTGTTGGTCGAGCGATGAAAGTCAATACCGCTTCTATACGCGTTTTAGAGAAACTAGGACTTACCTATGAGCAAGATATACTATTAGAGGGCGAAGAGGCTGTTCTATATAAAATAAAGCAATAAAAAAACGGGAACTTTAAAGTTCCCGTTTTTTGTTATTATTCCGCTTTGATAGCGATATGCAATTCTTCTAATTGTTCAGGGCGGATAGCACTTGGTGCATCAATCATCACGTCTCTTCCTGAGTTATTTTTAGGGAAAGCAATGAAATCGCGAATCGTTTCTTGTCCTCCTAAAATAGCAACTAAACGGTCTAATCCGAAAGCCAATCCTCCGTGTGGTGGTGCTCCGTATTGGAATGCATTTAGTAAAAAACCAAATTGTTTTTCTGCTTCTTCTTTAGAGAAACCTAGGTGTTTAAACATCAATTCTTGAGTTGGTTTATCGTGAATACGAATAGAACCTCCACCAATTTCATTTCCATTTAAAACCATATCGTAGGCATTTGCACGTACTTTACCTGGATCAGTATCTAATAAAGCGATATCTTCTTTCTTCGGTGATGTAAATGGGTGGTGCATCGCAAAATAACGCCCTGATTCTTCATCCCACTCAAATAATGGGAAATCAATTACCCATAGTGGAGCAAATTCATCAGATTTTCTCAAACCTAAACGATTTCCTAACTCCATGCGAAGTGCACTTAATTGCGCTCTTGTTTTATTTGCAGGACCCGAAAGAACCAAAATAATATCTCCAGCTTGTGCACCTGTAACAGCTGCCCATTGTTTTAAATCTTCTTGGTCATAGAATTTATCTACAGAAGATTTGAATGAACCATCTGCTTCACATTTACAATATACCATACCTGATGCTCCAACTTGAGGGCGTTTTACCCAGTCAATTAAAGCGTCAATTTCTTTTCTTGTATAAGCTGCTCCACCAGGAACGGCAATACCAACTACTAATTCAGCACTGTTGAAAACACCAAAATCTTTGTGTTGAGCTACTGCATTTAATTCACCGAATTTCATTCCAAAACGAATATCTGGTTTATCATTACCATACGTACGCATCGCTTCTTCATACGTCATTCTTGGAAATTCTTTAATTTCAACGCCGTGAACAGATTTCAATAAATGTTTAGTTAACCCTTCGAAAGTATCCATAACATCTTCTTGATCTACGAAAGCCATTTCACAGTCGATTTGCGTAAATTCAGGTTGTCTATCTGCACGTAAATCCTCATCGCGGAAACATCTCACGATTTGGAAGTAACGATCCATACCTCCTACCATCAACAATTGTTTGAATGTTTGTGGCGATTGCGGTAATGCGTAGAATTGACCTGGATTCATACGGGAAGGCACGATGAAATCACGAGCTCCCTCAGGTGTAGAGCTGATTAAATAAGGTGTTTCAACTTCACAGAAATCTTGAGCAGAAAGGTAATTTCTCACCTCTTGTGCCACTTTATGTCTGAAAAGTAAACTGTTTTTTACTGGATTTCTACGAATATCCAAGTAGCGATATTTCATGCGAATATCTTCTCCACCATCTGTTTCATCCTCAATAGTGAAAGGTGGAACACTTGATTCGTTTAAAATCGTTAGTGACTCAACTAAAATCTCAATATCCCCAGTTGGCATATTCGGATTTTTTGATGCGCGTTCAATTACAGTTCCCGTTACTTGAATTACATACTCACGACCTAAGTTTTTAGCGGTTTCAAAAACAGTTTTATCTGTTCTCTCTGCATCAAAGATCAATTGTGTAATACCATAACGATCGCGTAAATCAACCCAAATCATAAAACCTTTATCACGGTGTTTGCTCACCCAGCCTGAAAGGGTAACTGTTGTATTTATATCAGAAGCACTTAATGCTCCACAAGTATGAGTTCTATACATGGTAAAAAATTATTTCTGCAAATTTATAAACTTATTGTGAATCGGAGGTCTTTTGCTCCAAGAATGTAGTTGTAAACTACTGAATTTCTTGTGGCAAAGATTCCGCTCTTTTTTTATATTGAATAAATAGATAGGCCAACATCGCACCACACAGAGCCATTCCTGCGCCTACCCATTCCGGTGAATTATAACCAAAGCCCATCGTAATAGGAATACCCCCTAGGAAAGCACCAAGGGCATTTCCGATGTTAAAGCAAGCTTGTCCAGCAGATGCTGCTAACATTTCGGATCCTTTGGCATTTTTAATCAATAACATCTGTAGAGGTGATCCGATAGTAAAGGCAACTAATCCGGTTACTAATGACATGGCATACGCCATCCATTGAATATGAACGGTATAATAAACCACAACTAAACATACCGCCATTAAGGAGAATGAAAAAATAACAGCCTTGGCAGGGGAAAAGGTATCTGCAATCTTTCCTCCAACAAAATTACCGAGAAACATTCCCAATCCAACTAATGTCATGATGATAGGAATATTTGCTTCTGGGATCAAGGCGATATTAGTCATCATTGGAGCAATATAGCTGATCCAGGCGAATAAACCACCTGTTCCAATGGAAATTAAGGCAACTAGAATCCATGCGAGAGGCGTTTTGAAAAAGGCCATTTGCTTTTTGGTATTTGTGGTGGTATCAGCTTGTAGTTTTGGAATCCAAAAGTAAATTGCTAATGTAGTTATTACTCCTAGAGAAGCAATTAATGTATAGGCTTCACGCCACGTATAATGTTGACCAATCCAGGTACTTAAAGGCACTCCTGCAAGGTTAGCTGTTGTTAACCCAGCAAACATTATGGAAACAGCTTGTGCTTCTTTTCCTTTTTGAGCTAATTGTGTGGCTACAACAGATCCTACACCAAAAAAGGCACCATGTGGTAACCCCGACATAAAACGGGTTGCTATGAGGGTAGGGTAGGAAGGAGAAAGTACAAAAAGCACGTGAAAAACGGAAAATAATAGCATCAAGGCCATTAATACTTTGTGTGGAGCAAATTTGTTGGATGACATAACCAATAATGGTGCACCAACGACCACACCAAGGGCATAGGTTGATATAAAGTTTCCTGCTTTTGGAATGGATATTTGTAAGTCCTTAGCGATTTCAGGCAAAAGACCCATCATCGAAAATTCGGTCATACCGATGGCTAATCCACCAACAGCTAGGGCTAATAAGCTTTTATTCATTGAATATAGTTGTAAAATTTAATTATTCTTTTCCTCTCTCATATTGGGGAGCCCACGGAATCTCAACTTGGAGTTGGCGTGATGCTGTCATAACAAAATGAGGATCTCGTAAAAATTCGCGGGCGATAAAAATCAAATCCGCTTCGTTTTGTTGTAAAATAGTTTCGGCTTGTGGTCCTGTTTTGATTTCTCCAACAGCTCCTACAACCAGAGTTGTATTGTTTTTAATTTGTGCAGCAAAAGGGACTTGATAATTAGGTCCCGTTGTTATTTTCTGCTCTCTTACTCCACCGCCTGTACTTACATCAATCACTTCAACTCCTTTTTCTTGTAATATTTTAGCGAGCTCAACGCTTTCTTCAATAGTCCATCCACCTTCAGCCCAATCGGTTGCTGAAATTCTGACCCATAAACTTTGCGTTGTTAATAAGGGTTGAATGGCATCAACAATTTCAAGTAAAAAGCGAATTCTATGCTCAAAACTTCCACCGTATTCGTCCGTTCTATTGTTGATTAAGGGTGAGAAAAATTGATGAATTAGATAGCCATGCGCTCCGTGTAACTCAATAATTTCATAACCAGCTTGTATGGCACGAAGGGTAGCTTGTTTAAAGGCTTCTACCGTTTCTTGAATCTCTGCTTTTGTTAAGGCAACTGGCGGATGATCTTTTGTGTGAAAGGGAATCGTTGATGGTCCAACCGTTTGCCACCCATTTTGATGGTCTGGCGCGATTTGATCTCTACTAATCCATGGTTTTTCACAACTGGCTTTGCGTCCTGCATGTGCTAACTGAATACCCGGAATACAATTTTGTTCTCGAATGAATTGTGTAATCTGTTGTAATTTAGCGATATGTTCATCTGACCAAATACCTAAATCCCCATACGTGATTCGCCCTTCAGGAACAACTGCGGTTGCCTCCTGAATAATAGCAGCAGCTTGTCCAGTGGCAAATTGACCTAAGTGAACGAGATGCCAATCTGTGGCAAATCCATCCGTGGCGGTATATTGGCACATAGGGGAAACAATAATTCTGTTTTTTAAGGTATGATGCTTCAATTGAAGTGGACTAAATAATTGGCTCATAATGCTAGTTTTGATGGAATTAATAAAAAAAGCTTACTGGTGAGTAAGCCTTGCTATTATTTCAGTTGTACATAAAGATTGTTAGCAATCTTTTTGGTAATCGTTATTTTAGTACCATTGATCTCAATTAAAAATGATTGATCAAAAGGTTCAATCTCTAAAATGACAATTTCACTGCCTAAAGCGATTTTTTGCTTATCTAAATATTGTAAAAACTCAGCTGAGGAATCCTTAACTCCTACACAAATCACGGCTTGTTGAATTTTTGTTTCAGCTAATAATTTCTTTTTAATCTGTTTAATTTCCCCTTTTGCATTGGGAATAGGATCTCCATGTGGATCTTCTGTTGGGTAGCCTAAATAAGCTTCTAATTTATTTATTAACTTTTCAGATTTAATATGCTCTAGCTCTTCGGCTACATCGTGAACTTCATCCCAACTAAATCCCAATTTATCCACTAAAAAAACTTCCCATAAACGATGTTTACGAACAATCATTTTTGCGGCTAAAAGACCCTCTGGTGTTAAGCGAACTCCTTGATACTTTTGATACGTAACTAATTTCTTCTCATTTAATTTCTTAATCATATCCGTTACCGAAGAAGCTTTCGTCTCTATTCGTGCAGCAATTGCATTAGTAGAAATTCCGTCCTCTTCACCTTGTGATAAGTGGAAAATAGTTTTCAAATAGTTTTCTTCTGAATAAGTAAGCATGGAGTGATTTTTTATAAAATACAAATTTACATCTTTTTTTATTTAAATAATATTTTTAGCTTTGCCTAAATTTTAATTTAAACCAATAGTAAATAATTTTTTATGCGTGTAATAATAAGTTTTTTGTTTCTCCTAGTTTTTTCTAGTGCAATAGAAGCTCAAACTATTCAAGGGAAGATTACTTCAAGAGGAGAAGTTCTATCATATGCTAGTGTTGTTATTGAACAAACAACCAAAGGAACAACGGCTGATGACCGTGGAAATTATAAAATTGAAGGGGTAAAACCTGGAACGTATCTTGTTTATGCCGATTTTGTAGGGTTTAAAAAATTGTCAAAACGTGTTACAGTAAAGGAAGGACAAGTTGCAACATTGAATTTTGATTTAGAAGAAGACGCTAGTTTAGAGGAAATTGTGATTTCAGGTTCCTTAAAACCCGTATTAAAGTCGGATGCTGTGACGCCTGTTGAAATTTATACGCCTGCATTTTTTGAAAAGAACCCTACAGCGAATCTATTTGATGCCGTACAAATGATTAATGGGGTACAACCGCAATTGAATTGTAACGTTTGTAATACAGGAGATATCCATATTAATGGAATGGAAGGACCGTATACGATGATTTTGATTGATGGGATGCCTATTGTGTCTTCGCTGTCAACGGTGTATGGATTATTTGGTATTCCAACCAATATGATTGAACGTGTCGAAGTGGTGAAAGGTCCTGCGTCTTCTTTGTATGGAACAGAAGCGATGGGAGGAATTATTAATGTCATTACCAAAGACCCAGAACATGCGGCACGATTAAGTGTTGATGCTTTTACTACGACTTGGTTGGAGAATAATATCGACTTAGGGGCGGGTTATAAATTAGGTAAAAAGGTAAACGGACTTTTTGGTGGTAACTACTTCAAATTTGGAGAACGAAAAGATAAGAATGGCGATGGATTTACTGATGTAACACAACAAGAACGTGTTTCTTTATTTAATAAATTCAGCTTGAAACGACCTGAAAATAGAGTCGCTAGTTTGGCTTTGCGTTATGTGTACGAAGATCGTTGGGGTGGTGAAACAAATTGGCAACGCAAGAAACATAGAGGAAGTGAAGAAGTATATGCTGAAAGCATTTTTACCAATCGCTTCGAGGCAATAGGAATGTATCAGTTGCCTACAACTGAAAATATCTATACTCAGTTTTCGTATATCTACCACAACCAAAATTCAATGTATGGACCAGAATCTTATGATGCGAAACAACAAGTAGCTTTTGCTCAAGCGTATTGGGATAAAACAGTAGGGGATCATAGTTTGTTAGTTGGAGGATCGTTTAAGTATACGTACTACGATGATAATACAAGAGCAACTGGGATATACGATGAAAATGGGTTGGTTAAAAACCAACCGCAAGAAATGCCAATTCCAGGTCTTTTTGTGCAAGATGAATGGTCGCTGAATAAACAGCATAAATTATTGCTAGGTTATCGTTTTGATTACGATAAAATACATGGAGGGATTCATTCTCCTCGTGTAGGATATAAGTTTGCACCGAATGCGAATCATGCTTTACGTGCGAGTTTCGGTACTGGATTCAGAGTTGTCAACGTGTTTACGGAAGACCATCGTGCTTTGACTGGAGCGAGAGAAGTGGTATTCGCAGAATCGCTAGATCCAGAAAAATCATACAATGCTAATCTGAATTATACGGTTAAAGTACCGACGAATTTCGGAGCGTTTAATTTTGATATCAACGGTTTCTATACTTATTTTACCAATAAGATTGATGCAGATACCGACACGGATCAAACGAAAATCATCTATGCAAACTTAGATGGGCATGCTATTTCTAAAGGTATTTCGCTGAATGTTGATGTAGCGTTTGATTTTCCTTTGAAAGTAATGGCGGGTGCAACCTATATGGAAGTGTATCGCAAAGAGGATGGATTACGTGAGCAAATTTATCATTCGCCAAAATGGTCGGGTAATGTTTTAGCAAGCTATAATTTTGGCCATGGATTTACGGCAGATTTAACTGGAGACTGGAAAGGTCCTATGCGATTGCCTCGTGTAGAAAATGATTATAGACCCGAGTACTCTCCTTGGACTGTAATTGCAAATATTCAAGTGACGAAGAAATTCGGTAATAATTTTCAAGTATATGGAGGAGTAAAGAATTTATTCAATACTCTTCCAAAGGAAGATACCATTGCTAGATGGTGGGATCCGTATGGAGAACCAGGTAATGGGGTAACACCTCCTCCAGGTAGAACGGATGTGATTTTTGAACCGAATGATTATAGCTATACTGCTTTACAGGGAATTCGAGGTTTTATAGGCGTGCGTTATAGTATTTTTTAAATTAGTTCGTGTATGAGAGGGGGAAGGATAAGCTATTATGCTATGTTAGGGGGTGTGCTGTTTTGTACCATCTGGACATCTAGTGTCCAAGCGCAAGAAGTAACTTTTTCAACGTTGGAAAAAAAGATGCAGGAACAAGAAAAGCCGATTGTTGTTTTTCTACATACCAATTGGTGTAATTACTGTGCTTTGATGGAGAAGAAAACGTTTTCGAATGCAACGGTACAAGAAGCCTTAAAGGACAACGTGTATTTTATTTCTTTTGATGCAGAATCAAAGGAAAAAATACAGTTTAAAGGGAAAGCATTCGAATATAGAAAAAAAGGACTTCAGTCTGGCGTACATGAATTAGCTGAGGCGCTGACTTCGCAAAATGCTTATCCCGCTCTGGTTATTTTGAATAAAAACTATGAAATTATATACCAACATTATGCTTATGTTGGACCAAAAGAGATGCTTCAATTATTGAAAGCGTTGTAGGAGACTACGTGTTATTTTTCTTTAAAAGCACTGTAAATCAGAAAGATTTACGGTGCTTTTTTTTATACTTTTCAATTAATTTTAGTTGAAAACTAAAAAATTAGTTTGATAACTAAATTTTTAGTTATATGTTTGTTTGAGTTAAAAGAAATACAAATGGAAAAATTAACGAATAAAGAAGAAGAAATCATGCACATCCTTTGGAAGCTGCAAAAAGGTTTCATTAATGATATATTGGCAGAAATGCCAGAACCGAAACCGCATTACAATACCTTATCAACTTTAGTGCGAATTTTGGAGGAAAAGGGAGTGGTTGCTTATCATGCTTTTGGTAAATCACATCAATATTATCCTGTGGTGACGATGGAGGCTTATCGTTCGATGTTCATGGAAGAAACCATGCAAAAGTATTTCGATAATTCGTTCAGTAACTTGGTTAACTTTTTTGTTAAGGACAAGCAGGTATCGCAAAAAGAATTGAATGAGATTCTTTCTATCATTGAAAAAAATAAACAGGTGTAAACCATTAAAACAGAAAAGCGTATGACTCCTTTTATCTTGTATGTACTCAAAGCAAACGGCTTGTTGTTACTAGTCTTAGGTTTTTATTTTTTGTTTTTGAAAAAGGAAACTTTTTTTGCGGCTATTCGTTATTATTTTCTCATCGGGATTGCATGTAGTTTCTTATTACCACTGATGAGCTTTACAAAAACGGTATACATTGAACAGCGTTTCGATTGGTCTATGTTGCTTAACCAAACCAATGAAGTACCTAGAATAGAAGAACAACAAAGTTTCTTCGAGCAGTTGAATATAGAGGCGTTGATACCCGTACTATTTGGAGGAATTACCCTGATTATAGGTCTTTTCTTTTGTGGTAAAGTGTTGCGATTGATTCGCCATATTAAACAATTGCAATTTTGGAAATCACAATCGAATATCAAAGTGGATACGACTACACAAGAAGCGTATTCGTTTTGGAATTGGATTGTATTGCCCTCCAATTATAAGGATATAGCAGCATTGGAAACAATCATCCAGCACGAAGATATCCATGTGCAACAGAAACATACTGTTGATTTGCTACTAGTGCATTTTTTACGTCGCATTTTTTGGTTCAATCCCCTATTAGTAATCTTAGAGCGAGTGGTTCGCCTTAATTTAGAGTATGTCGTAGATCAAAAGGTAACAGCCATACAAAATAGCTACGATTATCAAATGGCTTTGGTGCAGTTTGAACAAGCTAAGACACCTTCATTTTCGTTAGTTAACTCTTTTGGGGCTTCAGATTTAAAAAAGAGAATCGTCATGTTAAACCAACCAAAATCTAAAAATATGAGAAAATCAAAATTTGTTTTATGCCTTCCTTTAGCGGTGGGATTCTTTTTGCTTTTTCAAATCAAAACCCAAGCGGAAGTTCGGTTTATTGATCAAGAATCAACCCCTACAGAGCAGGAACCAGAAAAAAAACAAGAACAGCATGTAGTACCTTTACTTACTAACGGAGGAGAACTAACACCTGCAGAAAAAGACGAGGTTGCTACGGCAGTAAAGGAGGCAAGACAAGGAACATCAGCTAAAGAAACAGCTGACGATAGTCAAGCAAAAGATGGAACGATTTATATTACAACCAATGATCCTTCAGGAAAAATGAAGATGACACTGAATGGTAAAGAAATGACGGAAGAGGAGCATCGTTTACACACAGTAAAACGAATGGCAGAGGGCAAAACCCAAACTTATAGTTTTAATACCTCTGGAGCTGCTGATTCAAATGCGCGTATTATCATCAATGGAAAAGAGTATACCATGGAGGAATTTTCGAAAATAGGGAAGGAGACCAATGAAGATGAAATGTCCTATTCGTATACTATAGCTAAAGAGACCTCCGAAAGAAATGCTCAAAGAATGAAGGAAATTTCAACTAAGAACAAAGAGCAACTTGCAAGAAAAAAAGAACAACTTGCAAGAGAAAAAGAGGAAGCGAGTAAGAAAATGGAAGCGTCTCGTAAGGAAATGGAAAAGTCTAGAAAGGAAATGGAAGCTTCGAGAAAAAAAATGGAGAAATCGAGAAAGCAAGATTTAGAGCGAATAAAGGACAAATTAATTATTTACAACGGTAAAGAAGTTTCTTTGGAAGAATTAGAAAAAATAAATCCCAATGGACTGGGAGGTGGAAATATCAAAATCTACAGCACAGAGAAGAGTATCGAAAAATATGGAGACAAAGGGAAAAATGGGGTTATCATTGTTAATTCTGAGACAAAACAAGTGAAGACTACAAACGGAAAAGGACAAACGTCTAGTTCATTTTCTTTTACTTCGACGCAAGATGATACGAGCAGTCCTTTTTTATATATGTTGGATGGAAAAGCAGTAAAGGCTGTCGAAATAAGTGCGATTCAATCGGAAGATATTGAAAGTATGAATGTTTTAAAAGGAGAAATGGCAAAAGAAAAATATGGAAAAGAAGGTGAAAGTGGAGTAATTGAAATTATTACGAAGAAATAGATTATTACTTTTTGAATTAGATATGTTAGTTAGCAAAGACCTTCAACTTAGTTGAAGGTCTTTGCTGTTTATGATACGACGTTGGATGATTTAAAACGAAAAACGAATCGACGCCATGAATTGTCTAGGTCGTATTGGTGCCTGCATTACATTTGTCATTATATCATTGATGATGACCTGATTGTATTCTTTATAATTAAAAATATTTGTCCAAGCGAGTTCCAAATCAATTTTGCGTTTGGAAAAGGTATAGCGATAGGTTAAATCTACAAATGTATTGCTGAATGATTGTTGTTGAATGTGATCTTGTTGATAGGCTAATGTAGTGAGTAAAGTATGTTGTGCAAACGGAAGTAGACTTAAGGTCGCATCATGTGTTGTTTTAGCGCTTTTGGAAGAAGAAAAATCTTTGTTTTTGGTTTGTTGATAGCTAAAGGAATAATCAATATTCAACCAAGTAAAAGAGGTATTGGCTAAACTGAATCGATACGTATTTTGATGTGTTCTCACTGTATTGTGCGCTTGATTAATTAGCATCGGATTTTTATTCCTACTATGTGAGAAATTTCCTTTTAAGGTGGTGCTAATTGGTTCAATCAACTTGTTGATATTTAGTTCTAAGCGTTGTGTTGTTTGGGTATTGTTTTGTTCAATAGCTTGAATAACTTGTTGCCCATTTTCGCCAATTTCCTGAGAAAATAAAATAGGATTTTGTCGTTCAACATATTCCAGATTAAAATACGCAAACCACCCAGTAAAAGGGTCTTTATAGTTGGTTTCAATTTTACTCGTAAACCGATGATTAGATAAAATACGATTGGTGTAAGCGCTAAAATTTAATTCATTGAGTACAGTAGAAGAATACAGTTGATTTAGTGGTGTGAAAACACTCTTGTAGGCTATATTTCCTTTAAATGTCCAGTATAAAGATGCAACATATTGTGCATAAAAAGTGGGAGAAAGAAATAATTTTCGATTGCTGTCACGTTTGTTGTTTTCTTTGTCTATCAGTGAAGCTGTGGTCCAATTTAAGGGAAGATTAAGGTTAAAGGACCAACGCTTGTCCTTGAAACTGATTTTAGAATGTAAGGCATTACTGCTCGTTTGATAACGCAGTTGATTGTGATAATCTCCAGGGATAGGACTCCAAAAACCAGTTTCACTTCCATACAAATCCGTATTGAAATGCGTTTGTTGAAAGGTGAAATTATATTCTTCAGAAAAAGTCCAAGCATGCTGCCTCCATACATAGGCTACAGCATTTTTTGTATAGAATGATTGATTATCATAGTGTTGGGATAAGGATTGGTAAGAGACTAAATCTGGATTGTCTAAATTAAAAAGTGCAGTTGGAGAAGCAGCGTACTCTTCTTTGCTGTTTGAAAAATCTAGGAGCGAACGAAAATTAATCCAATGCTTTTCTGTTAAAGGAATAAGCGTACTCAACGTATTTTGCAACTGAAAAATAGGAGCATTTACTTTTTGCTGAATCAAATTTTCTGGCGTATTGACCATCAAATCTCCCCTTGTTTTATCTTTTGATACGCGGATTGTCGTTTTGTTTTTGGTATAGTTTTGTTTTTGATTTTGCGTTAAGGTAAATTCAGCATTGAAGATTTCTTTTGCGGCACGACTAGAGGTTGTCCTTTCATATGTTATGGGCTCAGAGGTACCAAGTGTTGGATTTAGATAGTGTATCGTAGTGGTTTGTACTCTGTCGTTGGCATCATTATTTTCATTTAAATAGTATAGAGTTCCTGTAAGTTCCCAGTTGTTTTTGAATTTTTGCAGTACATTTAGATTCCCTAAATGACTTTTATTAAACCAATAGCGGTTTTGCTTGATGGAAGGATCAGCATTAGTGGCAATTTGTAGAAAAGGTGTGTTGGTAGGGGAATATAAAAAAGTATCATATTCTTCAAAAGAGTAAAGATTGTTCATTTTAGTTACTAAAGTAGATCCTGTGTTGTTGGTTTCATAATTTCCTAAGGTTTGGAAATTGCGACTAAAGAGCATAGGAGAAAGAGCAACATCCCAAATAAAAGGACTAAATCCTCCACCTATTTTGGCGGTACCTGCACGACTTACTTTGTTTTTTAAACGAATATTTAAAGCAGGTTTACCTGTTGCAACCTTGCCGTCCAACATTTTGATGGGTTGATGATCTTCATATACATCTACCCGACTAATGTCGTCAGGGGAAATAGCTTTCGTAATGGCTGTATAACGCCCTTGCATTAAATCTAATCCTTCTACATAAAATCGATTGATGTTTTCCCCTTGATACTTGATTTGACCAGCGGTAGTAATTTCTATCCCGGGCAAACGTTTAAGCACATCTTCTAAGACACGGTCCGTTTTGGTGGCAAAAGATTCTACGCGATAACTTATTGTATCACTGTGCTGTGTAATAGGAGTCGGTTTAATAATAATCTCTTCCAACTCCGTTCGCTGTTCTGTTAAGGTGAGATTTAAATAAGTAACAGGAGCAACCAAGGTATGATGGTAAATAGCATAATCAAGATGTTGTATGCGTAATTGTAGATTGGAAAGAGGTGCGCTGACAATCAGTTCAAATGCACCTTCTGCATTGGATTGGGTATATTGAATAACCTCTTTTTGCTCTGCTTGTATGAGGGCAATTAAGGCTCCTTCAATAGGAATGTTTGCTTGATCTACCACTTTTCCTTGTATGCGTTCTTGCCCAACAGTAAATAAACTTACTAGAAGGCAAGAGCATAAGACAAAGGTGTTGCGGAGAAAATGTCGCATAATAGCTAGTGGATAAAAAGAAGTGTTTAGAATGAAATGAAAAACAACCTTTTGTTTTTAAGTTTATTGAACTTTATAAATTGGATTTGAACGCAGTCCTATTTTTTCTGCAAATTCGGGGGAAACTATGGATGCATTTTCAGGATTCATTTCAATTAAGAGATCTCTATAGGTTTTTCCATGATATATTTTTAATGCTTTTTCATATTGTGCGGGAGTAATGGAAGTTACTATCTCTTTCGGATTACTCAAGTCCCAATTGTCGATAGTTACTTTTTCACTGTTTAGAAATTCAAATTCATATTGTTTTTCATCATCCCATGCTTTGACCACAAAACCAGGTAAGTTTTTAAATTTATAAGGCCCTTCGATTATAGGAATTTCCGAAGTGAAGAGCACATGCCATTGACGACCTTCAAAGAAAGTTGTGGCTTTTTGTACGGTATACGTATGCCATTGTTCATGTCCAGGTTCAATCTGCCAAACGAACGTTTTTTTGTCGTCATTATAGCTATACGTTGTTTTATGAATCATCGTATTGGTTGTTAATGTTCCATTAGTATGGAAAACAGCGAAATCGGTTTGTGGCCGATAGGTTGAGATAATTTGCATAGCTTCTTCTTTTGAAATAACTTTCGAAAGGGCATTTTTTCGCTCCAGTAAATCTTTTTCTAGAAATCGAGAGGAATTAGCCGCATTGACATCTAAAATGAATATGCTTTCAGTTATTTCTTCAGGTTGAGTTTTGTCGACAACAAGTTTTCCAATGTAGTTGTATCGCATAATCGTTTGTGACTGAGCAAGAGAGGTAATGAAACAGCCTAACATTAAAATCAAAACTAGTAATTTTTTCATACTTAATAGGTTTATCTTAAGAGAAAAAAACAGCGTGTCTAAAAAACACGCTGAGTTTTTTAGTTACATACAAAATTGTCCATTTCAACTAAGTCTTTCATTATCTGTTGCATTGATGAATTTTTCTCCGCACAATATGTCGTCCCTCCACCGCATGAATACTTAAAGCTAAAACAATTTGCAAAACCTATTGATGATAAGGCTAAAAACGAAAAGGTTAATATCAATTTTTTCATAATAAATTTTGTTCAGTATTACACCCCCTGTCCACGGTATTATTGTTAATATTTACACAATATAGGTTTTTTTATTTAAAATTTATAATAAAAATTAATAACATTATTAAATATTTGTTTTGTTTACCTATAAATAGCCGATTATCTTCGCCTAAACAATTAAATTTTGAATTAAAATAAATTAGGTTTTTGGAAGAAGAAGTATTGTTGTTTTTTATTGAACTTTAAAAATCGGATTCGAACGAAGTCCTATTTTTACTGCAAATTCATCAGGAACATTTGCTGCATTTTTTGGATTCATCTCAATAAAACTGTCTTTATATGTTTTATTTAAGTAAATTTTTAATGCTTTTTCATATTGTGTCACCGTAATGGGAGTTATGATGTCTTTAGGGTTACTCAAGTCCCAATTATCGATGGTTACTTTTTCGCTGTTTAGAAATTCAAATTCATAGTGATGTTCATCGTCCCAAGCTTTAACAACAAAACCAGGTAAGTTTTTAAATTTATAAGGCCCTTCAATTAAGGGAATAGCACTAGTAAAGAGGACATTCCAATAGCGTCCTTCAAAAAAGGTCTTAGCTTTCTGAACGGTATAGTTCTGCCATTGTTCATGATGAGGTTCTATTTGCCAAACTAAAGTGTTTTTGGGTTGGTCATACGTATAGGTTGTTTTACCCAGACTAGTTTTGGTTGTCAGCATAGTAGTTGTAGCTAGTACTATAAAATTTGTCTTAGGGCGATAAGTATAGATAATTTGCATGAGCTCCTCTTGGTTTTTTACAGTAGCTGCACCTCGCATTCTTTCTAATAGTGGTAATTCAAGAAAACGCGAGGATTGTGTAGAATCAATATCTAATATAAATACACTTTCGTCTATTTTATTAGGTTGTGTTTTATCTAATGTGATTTTGCCCAAGTAAGTATAGCGCATAACTGTTTGTTCTTGGGCGTGTATTGGTAGGGTTAGCATTAAAAGTAGGAATGTATAGTATATTTTTTTCATAATAAAATTATTAGGTATTTGAAAACAGCGTGTTATACAAACACGCTGTGTCTTTTTATCCACAAATAAACTTGTCAATATCTTGGATATCTTGGTGAATTTGATCCATAGTATCGTTCTCCTGAGAGCAGTAATAGGTGCCTCCACCACAGGAGTAATCAATGGTAAAACAGCCTGCAAAACTTACTGTAGATAACGCAAAAAGCGAAAGAGTTAATGCTATCTTTTTCATTTTCTAGATGTTCAGTACTTTCTCCCTGTCCCCGGTTTTTGTTTGATTATAGCGTGAATATAAAACCCGAAAAGGAGAAATCATAAGGTGTGTTTGAATGTTTAATGCATTCGGTAATAGGTATTTGATTGGTTTTATTTGATATAAAAAAGGCTTTCAATATACGTTGAAAGCCTTGTTAAGTAGATTGGATGCTACCATTATGTAGTTGCAATTGTTTGGTGCGAATGGACGATAACAGACCTGGAATAGGATTGACGATGAGTATCCCCTTGGTTGGTTTGATTAATGGTATATGTTGGGTAATCATTCCAGACAAAGGAATCAAAAGTTTAGGTATTTTTAGGAAAGAGATTATTCTTCAGTTTTGCTCTCAAAGTTATTGGATATATATCCCTCAATGTCACCGTTACGAGAGGAGGTGAAATATTTTTTTAAATCTACATCGTCTTTTCTGAAAAAGATAAAGGGCACGCCTAAACTATCATGATATTTCTCTGTTAGGAAAGGTAAGAGGTTATTTTTTTGTAAAATAATCCAATTTTCATTGAGAAAACCATCAGTCTTGTAGATTTCACCCTTTTTATAATTTTCTATGTTTTTGACTTTGTCAAAAAGAGTCACAAACTTTATCTTTTTATCCGCGTATTTAGTGGTTAGTTGATTCATTCTTTGATAGTCTTGCATACATGTTCCGCAATTGGTTGAAGTGATATAGAATAGCGCATCCCAATCTTGAATTTCAGATAAAGGTACTTTGGTGTTATTGATATCCAAAAAACCAGGATATAGAATTCTTTCGCTATTATCTTTATTCACAATAGTTATTTGCGCAGGATGTAGGTCTAGTTTGTTATAGATCCCTAAGACTGCAAACATATAATCATCGTCTGTATGATATGCTTTTTCCAATATTTCTCCATCCCAAGAGGTTAGATTACCCTCTTGATTAATAACCATACTCTTCTTGAAACGGTCAATGTCTGGGGGCATTAAGTTTAAAATCTTGGGCAGATAAGTTTTAATATAAATTTCTTCTGATGATTCTTTTTTGCAAGCTATTAGTAAAAGAGAAAATAATAATAAACATATTTTTTTAATCATACTGGAGTGTTTGTAAAATTTTGACTTGTAATCACTTAGTGTTAAGTTAGGAATTGGTTTAATGCAAGAAATTTTAGAATATTAGATACAAGTGTTTAGTACCTAATTTAGTTCTATTTCATTCTGTATTGCTCTCCCTGTTCCCGGTTTTTGTTTGATTATAGCGTGAATATAAAACCCAAAAAGGAGAAATCATAAGGTGTATTTGAATGTTTAATGTATTCGGTAATAGGTGTTTGAATGGTTTTATTTGATATAAAAAAAGGCTTTCAATATACGTTGAAAGCCTTGTTAAGTAGATTGGATGCTACCGTTATGTAGTCGCAATTGTTTGGTGCGAATGGAGGATAATAAACCTGGAATATGGTTGACGATGAGTATTCCCTTAGTTTGTTTTTTTTCTTGAAGAATAACAAGAAGTTGTTCCTGTAGAATTGGAGAAAGACCAGCAAAGGGCTCATCTAAAAGAATAAACGGTTGAGGTAAATCGAGTACAAACAAGGTTTGAATCAATTGCTGTATTCCCGTTGAAAAGCTAGAAATAGGGGAATGAAGCTGCTGTTCAAATTCAGACCAATGCCAATATCTCTTGGGTAATACCTCTTGGAGCCGAAGTTGTTTTGGAAAAAATGAAAACTGAGGTTTCAACGCAAAATAACGTTGCAAATCACGGGTTCTTCGGATTAATTTTTGATCAACTCGAAGGTGTAAATGCTGCGCTTTTTTTGTGCCAAATAGTACCTCAAGAAAGGTAGATTTTCCTGCTCCATTTGATCCAATGAGTTCGATAAGCTCACCCGTTTGCAGTTGAAAATAGATATTGTTGAGTATGTTTTTGTGCTGCACTTGATACACAAGACTATCTAAGTATAAGGTAGACATAATTAGGTTGTTTTAAACTTGGAGAGCATAAGTGAAAGAACCATCATACTACCAAATAAAGTGAATACGAGGTGAAGGGGTTGCCATCCTTTGTTCTTGAAAAAATAAAGTTCGTAGGAGCGAAAAGTCCAAAAATAAACCATCGAAAGTAAAGTAGCAAGGAGCGGAGGGATGCACCACCAAAGCGCGGTTGTCAGTCCAAGAAGTACCGTTATCCCGCAAGAAAGGAGATAGTAAGGATAAAGAATACGCAGTGTTTTGATCATGTGAAAACAAATTACAAAGACCTAAGATATTTGTTTTTACGGATATATTGACTTGATTTGGTTAAAACTTTGATTAGGGGAATCAAAACGAGGGAACCTTTATTTTTGCATATTTTTCTTGAGATTAACGGATTATATTGAGGTATTCGTACGGAATAAAGCAATCGAAATGGTAGAATGTAAATCAAGAAGCAAAGCGTTTAGTTTCAATTGTTTTATTTATATTTGTCAGTAAACTAATAACAACAATATGGATAAAATGTTACAGCCAGCGCATTCAGGCGTTGCATATTTAGCATTGATTTTTTTGGTAATCGTAGTAATTAATGCTTTTGTAGGATTAAGCTCTAAAAAAGAGTTTACAGAGAAAGATCGCAAATTAGGTTTGATAGGGTTAATCTTCTGTCACATTCAATTATTGTTAGGGATTATCTTGTATTTCGTTTCACCTTTAGTACAAGGTTTCGGTGTGGCGATGAAAGACTCTACTTTAAGATTGTATGCTTTAGAGCACCCACTAATTAACATCATTGCAATTGCGTTGATTACAATTGGATGGTCTAAACACAAAAAGACCACAGATAGCAACAAGAAATTTAAAATGTTCGCTATTTTCTATACGATTGGATTAGTTTTAATCTTATCTAGAATTCCTTGGACCGCTTGGTTTGCATAATGGCATATAAAAGATAAAAAAAGAGAGCTTCAAGCTCTCTTTTTTTATTTTGGTACACTTCTTGTTTTGAAATAGTATCCATTTTTTGAAACAAGAAATATGAAATATGTTCAATATATAATTTTTACTCTAATAATCTTCACTTTATCAAGTTTTGAAGAGGCGGGCAAATTAAAAGAAAAAATCAAGCCTGCTGCTGTTAGCATGGAGCAGGTGTTAGATACTGTTGCAACGTTAGATTTACCAATGATAGAAGAAGATTCTATCGTGATGGCAGAAGTAGAGGAAGACTCTTTTGAAGTGGTTAGCGATGAAACAAAAGCTTCATATTACCACGATAAATTCTCTGGTAAAAAAACAGCAAGCGGTGAAGTTTTTGACAACTCAAAATACACGGCAGCCCATAAAACACTGCCTTTTGGAACGAAAATCAAAGTGACTAACTTGAGAAATAAACGTTCAGTTGTATTGACGGTAACTGATCGTGGACCTTTTACAAAAGGAAGATCGGTTGATATTTCAAAACGTGCATTTATGGATTTAACAGATAACCTGGGACGTGGAGTTTTAGACGTTAAGGTAGAACGTATGATTGAAGATATTCAGTAAACATTTCCATACCTAAAAAGGAATTTAGTATCTCTATTTCGCTCCAGTATTGGAAGGAATAAAAAGATAAAATTAATATACAGATTCACTTTTTACATCGAAGACAAGCTAAGGTATTGTGGTTCAATAACTAAAAAGTGGGTAATGAAAATGTGGAAAAATTCCACAAGTCGAGGATGTGCACCGCACATCTTTTTTTTTGTGCCAATCCCAAATCTTAGGGAAGAAATTTTTTTAAAAAATATAACTACTGTTTTAAAAAAAAGAAAAATACGAGCAAAAAGGATTATAAATAACCTGCTCATAAAGTGTCGCAAATTGGTGCGTTTGTTGCATCAATGGCTGGCTTAAGGCTATTTCTAAGCATGAATCAACGCGAGTTTATCACGATAAAGGCGTATAATCTTGTAGTGGGAGATTTTATTTTTTGCTTATTTGAAGGTTGTTTTAAGATAAAAACTGTTTTTTTACGAGTAATCTATTGAATTTACTTGCTTTATAGATAAAAGTAAAACGTTAACAACTTTGCTTTTTATACGTATAAATGGAGTTTTAAGTTAAAAAGTAAAGGGGAAATACTCCGTTTTTTTGTGCTTTTAATTTTTTTAGTTTAAATCTTACACTACTCTGCTAAAAGAGATCGCTACTTCTCAATTTGTAATGTTTTAATTGCTATTTATATTTGGTCTAAATTAAAACACTGAAAGTATGAACAAGGTAAAGGTAAGAAATACCTTTTTAGTCACGTTACTTTTTTTTGTTTTGTGGGGCTATGTCCTACGGGCCAATATAGAAGTAAGTAAGGATAAAGTAACGCTTCAGACAGCGGATGTCGAAGTACTATCCAAACCAAAGGAACACACAGAAGCTCCGACATTTGCTTTTTGTAAACCGCCAGAGCTTATTCAACTGCTGAATGTTTCTGCAGATTCCTATACCTTAGGATGGGAAGCGATGTCAAATGCTATTTCCTATGACCTCTTTGTGAGTCCAACGAGTGTACCTGGAGCAGGACTTATGAATCCAACGCATACCACCATAGAGACTACGCTAACGCTGGATTTACCTACCAATCAGGTCAACGTGTATGTTTGGATAAGAGTTACTTGTGAAAATAGCTTTAATGAGCAAAGCAATTGGGCAGGACCATTCGCTATTCACTTGCCTATGACTCCCGTTTCTTTACCTTATTTTGAAGACTTTCAGCAGGCTCCCTTAGTCGGATTTAGCAATGATATAACCAATCAATGGTATATTGGAAGTGGAGCAAAAAGTAATGCAGATCACGCGTTATACATCAGCAAAGATGAGGGTAGAACCAATGAATATGCGTTGTATTCAAATCAAGTTTCCCATGTTTATAAAGATTTTATATTTCCACAAGATGCTGAAAATATTGCCATTTCTTTCGATTGGCGTTCAGTTGGGGAGCATGAGGAAGATTATTTGAGTGTTTGGTTGGTTCCTCAGGACTATATACCAGCAGCTCGTACGTCAATTGACCCAAATAGAGCCGGGGTTAGACCAATTGGTCTGCGATATTATCATGAAAATGCGGTGTTTAAGAATGAGACTATTATCGTTCCTGTACAAGGACAGGGTGGACAAGTATATCGCCTCGTTTTTCAATGGAAACAAGAAAGTGGTGGCGGTGCTCAACCAGCCGCAGCTATTGACAATTTGAAATTGGAACAAGTGTCTTGTGCTCCTCCCATGGATTTTAAGTTAAACACGATTGGAGCTGAATCAATGAAATTAGAATGGATTGCTAGTAGCAATCAACGATATGAAGTTCGCCTGAGTACAGAGGCTTCTCTTTCTAGTGCTAATGCGAGAACCTATACTGCGACAACGAATAATTTGATCATTGATCAATTACAACCAGCAACAACTTATTTTATTTGGGCACGTTCTATCTGTGAGGATGAAACCAGTATTTGGATTGGTCCTCTAGAAGTAGAAACGCAACTAATTGCGAAGACCCTGCCCTATAACGAAGATTTTGAAGGAGCGCCTTCCTTTGTTTTCGTCAATGATGCGGTTAACAAATGGGTGGTAGGAACTGCTGTAAATCATGGAGGAAGTAAATCGTTGTATATTTCCAAAGATGGAGGACAATCGAATGAATATAATCCTAATACAGGTAGGAGAGAAGTTTCTCACCTATACCAAGACTTTATAGTTCCTTCGGATGCTTTAAAATTAGCCATAGCTTTTGATTGGCGATGTGTGGGCGAAGGTTCCTATGACAATTTTAAAGTTTGGTTGGTACCGATCACCTTCGTACCTCAGGCAGGGACGAAGATAAATGAAAGAGATCGCGCTATGATTCGCGTGGGGCAAAATGCCTATTCTAACGCTGCAAATTTTCAACGAGAACAAGTACTTTTAGACGCGGCTTCTTTTGCAGGGCAAACGATGCGTTTGCTAATCGAATGGTCTCAGGATGAAAGTCAAGGAAATAATCCTGCAGCAGCAATTGACAATTTAAACGTTACGGCGATCAATTGTGTAGCACCAACAGGGGTGCGTACAAGCAATTTAAGAGCGGGTGCCTTTGATCTTACTTGGGCAGCTTCAAATAACACCACAGCGTATGACGTTTTTATTACAACAGATTTAAACTTAATTCCAACAGATACAACAACTCCGTTGGCTTCCACAAGTGAGATTACTTATTCCTTTTCGAATTTAAATGAAGCGACGAAATACCATGCGTGGATTCGTTCGAGTTGTCAACCTGGAGAAAATAGCACTTGGGTGGGACCTTACTTCATGGAAACACCCTTAATTTCTAGTATTAGCTTGCCTTATACAGAAGATTTCGAAGCGAGTCCAAGTTGGGGATTTACACACGCTCAACCCAATCAATGGTTTGTTGGAAATGCAGTGAATCACGGAGGAGAAAAATCGCTCTATATTACGAAGGATGGCGGTGTGAGCAATACGTATAATTACGAGGGAAGTCAAATCATTCACGCGTATAAAAATATAGATATTCCACAAGACGTAGATATGTTAGCGCTAAGTTTCGATTGGCGTGCCCAAGGTGAAAAAGGGTATGATTGGAATATTGGCAATTATAAGCCTACGGATTATTTAAGTGTTTGGCTAGTACCCAATTCTTATTTACCACAGGCAGGGGAAGCCATTAGAACCCAGACGCAGGCGTTGGCAATCAATGCGGAAGAATTATATTTAACCAATACTTTTACTTCCTTTGCGAAGAATGTCGATGTGAGTCAGTTTCAAGGACAAACAGTACGTGTTGTTTTTGAATGGCAACAAGATGAGCGAGATGGACGTCAAAATCCTGCAGCTATTGACAATGTAGTCATTAGTCCTGTTCACTGTAGCGAGCCTACGGAGTTACAAGTGGATGCTTTTACAGCACATACAATTACTACTTCTTGGCAATCGAGAACCAATGTACAAGCGTATGAATTGTATTTGGCTACAGCGAATGAAGCGCCTACTGCATCAACTGTTGCTTCTTTTACATCAAATACATCCACTTTTACATTTGAAAATTTAAATCAAGCGACCAATTATTACATTTGGGTTCGTTCAACTTGTGGAACAGAGGCTTCAAGATGGATCGGGCCTCTAGTGGTACAAACGACTTTAGTTCCTGCAAACTTGCCTTTTTCAGATGATTTTGAAGCAGCACAAGAGTACGGAATAATCAATGATACCATCAATCAATGGTTTATTGGACAAGCCGTGAATCACGGTGGAACAAAGGCCTTGTATGTTTCTAATGATGGGGGACAAACCCATGCTTATACAGGAAACGTTCCACATCCTGTAACGTCTCATGTGTTTAAGGATTTTGCTATTCCAACAGGAGCGGTTGATTTAAGTCTACAGTTTGATTGGATGTGCAAAGGGGAAGACCGATATGACGTGCTTAAAGTATGGTGGGTCCCTGTGACATTTACTCCACAAGCAGGCGTGCCAATAACAGCAAATTCTAGTGGAGGAATAGGCCTAGGTAGAACGACCTATAGTAATGCAACTGCTTTTGCCACAGAGACGATTAATATCGATGCACAAACCTATGCAGGACAAACCATGCGTTTGGTTTTTGAGTGGACACAAGATTTATATAGTGGAAACAATCCACCAGCAGCTATTGATAATTTAGCATTATCGACGACATTCTGCGGAGCTCCTACTGCAATTACAGTACAAAATGTATCAGATCAGGGATTCCAGACACAATGGGAAGCCGTAACAGGGGCACAAGAATACGAGCTGTTTTTAAGTCAAACGGCTACACCTATACCAACAAGTACAACGGTACCTACGCACCGTACATCAACTGCTTCTCATGCTTTTGCAGGATTAACAGCGGGACAATCCTATTGGGTATGGGTGAGATCTGCTTGCTCTAATACGGATCAAAGTGATTGGGTTGGACCACAAGAGGTAACCTTAGCAAATACACCGGTTGATTTACCTTATGTAGAAGATTTTGAATCGAATCCTACTTTTGACTTTACGACAAATAGAAATAATCGTTGGTATATTGGTACTGCTGCACAGGCATCAGGAACAAAAGGATTATACATCAGTGAAGATCAAGGTGCAAATAATACGTATTATACAGCGTATGATCAAGTGGTACATGCCTATAAAGATTTTAGAATTCCTACAGATGCTGCCGAATTGTCTATTGGATTTGATTGGCGTTGTTTAGGAGAAATAGACTATGATTTCTTCCGCGTTTGGTTGGTACCAGCCTCTTATACACCAGTTGGAGGTACATTGATCTCAACAAGTGTAGCTGGAGCTATACCTGTAGGACATGAAATGTTTGGTCAACAAACAGAATTTAAGAGAGAAAACTTTGTCGTTGAGGTAGGTGGCATTCAAGGACAAGTGTATCGTCTTGTTTTTCAATGGCAACAAGATAATAGTGGCGGATATCAACCTGCTGCTGCTATTGATAATCTGAATATAGAAGTCGTGACTTGTAGTCCGCCAAGAAATTTTGCTGCAGGTGCGGTAACAAGCCGTACAATTGCTACAACATGGGAAGGAGATGGAGCGCGTTCTTACGATTTGTATTTAACTACAACGAATGACATTCCAACAGCAGAGACACCAGGAAACTATCGTTCGATGAATACCAACTTTGTGTTTCCAGATTTAGCGGAAGGAACTTATTATACCCTTTGGGTTCGCGCCGTTTGTGGACGCGATAAAAGTTTTTGGGTAGGCCCTCTTGTTGTACAAACAACATTGACTCCTGCGGTGTTGCCTTATACAGAAGATTTTGAACAAAACCCAAGTTTTGCATACCAAAATGACACCCATAATAAGTGGATTATTGGGAATGCAGTGAATAATGGCGGAACAAAGGCTTTGTATATTTCGAATGACAATGGATTAAGTAATAATTACTTACAAACAGTGCCAGGAAGAGGACAAACCTCTCATGTATACAAGGATTTTGCTATCCCAGCTACGGGAATCGAATTGTTATTGAATTTTGATTGGCGTAATCTAGGAGAAGGAAGCTATGATAATTTCCGCGTTTGGTTTGTTCCTGCGGATTATACTCCACGTGCGGGTGTTCTTGTACAAAGTGATAACCGTCGTGCTGTGCGATTAGGGCAAGAATACTACGCTGGAAGTAGAACCTTTGCCACCGAACATATTACAATTCCGGCTCAAGAATACTTAGGCCGTACCATGCGTATTATTTTTGAATGGACGCAAGACACAAGTACTGGTGAAAATCCAGCTGCTGCGATTGACAATATTGAATTCTTTATCAAGAGTTGTTTACCGCCAACAGCAGTGACGATTGGAGGAATAAGAGACCAAGGATTTGATGTGAGTTGGACGGGACAAAGTGGACAAAATGGGTATGATTTATTCTTGACCACGGATCAGAATATAAGAGCGAACGAAACAACAGTTCCAACTCATACAACGACCGAAACGAATTATACATTTGCGAATTTAGAGGAAGGGACGATGTATTATGTCTGGATACGATCGGCTTGTAGCCAAGGGGAATCAAGTTTATGGACGGGACCTTTTATTGCTACAACGCCTTTGGTTTCAGTGAATCCTCTACCGTATTATGAAGATTTTGAAGACACATTGAAAATTGGTGTTACACATGCATTACCGAATCAATGGGTTGTTGGAAATGCAGTGAATAATGGCGGAAATAAAGCCTTGTATATTTCAAATGACAATGGAGTGAGTAACAAATACACCTTCAATAAAAATCAAATTGTACATGCGTATAAAAACATTCATATTCCTGCCAACCTAGAGCAATTGGAAATTAGTTTTGATTGGCGTTCGCAAGGAGAACAGCAATATGATAGTAGGGCAAGAGAAAATGTGGGAGTAGATTTTGTAAAGGCTTGGATTGTTCCATTATCATATATCCCAGAAGCGGGGGTAAGTGTTGCTAGTTCAAATCAAGCAGTGGCTATCGATGAACGAGGCTTCTTTAATAGTCGAGAATTTCAGCGATTCCAAACCCGAATGGATATTGGTGCCTTCGCAGGACAAGATGTTCGCATTGTCTTCGAATGGAAACAAGATAATCGCAGTGGAGAACAACCACCTGCTGCTATTGATAATTTATGGATTAAACCTTTTACTTGTAAGGATGTGATTGACGTCCAAGCGGTCAGAATTTCAAATTCATCCAATATTGAAATTACGTGGACACCTCTTGGTCAAGAACAACAATGGGAGGTTTATATTGTAGAATCAAATCAACCTGATCCAACGCCATTAAATGCGGGGATTAGAGTAGAGAATACACCGAGATATGTATTCAGGGATGCCGTTGAAGGCGCTTTCTACCATGTTTATGTACGCGCGATTTGTTCGGATAGTGAACAAGGAACTTGGAGCCCTGCCGTATTATTTAATATTTTTAACCCACCGGGATGTGCTAATATTGAAGTAGAACCTATTGATTTGCCACAAACAGAAGACGGAAGTTATGTTATTTGTGACGATGAAAGCGTAAACCTTGATTTAAAGGCAAGCTACTTTGATATCAAAGATACTTCTGATTATACTGTAGAAGCCATTGAATACAAACCTCCTTTCCCATTTGTTGGAGGAGATTTGATTCCGTTAACGGAAGATGATTATTGGTCTAATGTGATTGATTTAGGTTTCGATTTCTGTTTTTATGGCAAGTCTTATGATAAAGTGTTGATTGGAACTAATGGGATGATTACATTTAGTGTAAAAGGACATACCGAAAATGGACTGTATAGCCCGAATTCTTCTTCGGGATATTCGATGAATCCAACGATACAATTACCGACGAATAGTTCAAATGCAAGTACTATACCTTATGTCAATACGATTTTTGGTGTGATGCAAGATTTGTACCCTCGTAATTCGCCAGCTGATTATTCTATTAATTACCAAGTATTAGGAACTTTCCCTTGTCGTGCTTTGGTCTTTAATATTTATCATTTAGGATTATTTGATGCTGCTAGATGTCCATATGATGCTAATGATGTGGATGGAACAACGCAAACGTCTCAAATTGTACTTTACGAAGGCACAAATATTATTGAAGTGTATATTAAAAATAGACCGAGTTGTTCAAATTTCAACGGCGGATTAGGTGTAGTTGGAATTCAAAATGCAACTGGAACTGCAGCTGTCGTTCCTCCAAATCGAAATGTGGGAACATGGACAGCAGCGAATGAGGCTTGGCGTTTTGTACCAAGTGGAGAATCAATCGCTACATTTAGCTGGTTAAAAGATGGAGAATTCTTGACGGAACAGCAAGATATTAATGTAAATATTGATCAATCAGTAACCTATACAGGGCGTATTACGTACCTACATTGTAATGGGAATGAGCAAATTATTGATAAAGAATTCCGCTTTATTAAAGAGAAACCTCAGATAACAAAACCGATGAATTTATATACTTGTCATAGAGAACCTGGATTTGCTTATACGTATGATTTGGCTCAAAATGATAAACAGGTCATAGGGTCTTTACAAGCGAAAGATTTATTGGTTACCTATTTTGCTTCGGAGGAAGATTTATTAGCCAATATCAATAGTCTGCCAACAACGTATACAACAACGGCGGTAGAACCGACGGAAATATACGTGAAACTAGGGGACAAACACACCCATTGTTTCACCTACAGTAGTTTTTCTTTAATCGTCAATACAATATTGACTGCAACAACCGTTCAGCCTATTCTCGCTTGTCAAAGTTACGTATTGCCTGAATTAGCAGAAGGAGAAGCATATTATACAGAGCCTTATGGAAAAGGAGAGCGTTGGGAAGGCGGTGATGTATTTGAGAACGTAGGCAAGCATCAATTGTATGTCTATGGGGTGAAAGAGGGATGCGCGTATCAAAGTAAATTGACGATCGAAATTCTGGAGTTTATTCCTGCCTTTGAAATAGAAGATCAAGTGATGTACTGTGAACTTTATAGCTTGCCGCTATTGCCAAGAGGAAACAAGTACTTTACAGAACCAGATGGGCAAGGACGTGAATTACAACCTGGAGAACAGATCTTAGTAGATCAGGTGATCTATATCTATTCGAAATCGAGTAAAGGTAAGGTAGATTGTACAGACCAATCTAGTTTCCGTGTCACGTATGAAGAATGTCCATTGCCGAAAGGATTTTCACCGAATGGGGATGGGATTAATGATCGTTTAGATCTGTCAAACTATGGAGTAACGAATCTGAAAATTTACAATAGAAACGGAATTGAAGTATTTAACTTCAATGGATATTATACCGATGAGTTTTCAGGTAAAGACAAAAGAGGAAATAATTTGCCTTCAGGTACATATTACTATGTGGTAGTAACCAATGCTAAAATGCGTACAGGATGGATTCAAATAAATAGATAAACTAGATGACTTCGTGTTGTTTCTTTTAAATTGTTGATTTCTTAGTGAAGAAGCCCCTATTGATTGAGCATCAATAGGGGCTTACTTTTTATAGGCAAAACGAAGGTACCTCGTCTTTTATTTCCAAGTAGTAAAAGGATGATTGGATAAATAGGAATTGTAATATTCCAATTGCCCTGTAACCTCTTCGCCTAGCCAATCTGGTTTTTCAAAACTTTCATTTTCATCCTGAAGTTCCACTTCAGCTACAATAAGCCCTTCATTTTTACCGTGAAAGACATCCACCTCAAAGGTGTGACGCCCGACAGGAATAAGGTAGCGCGTTTTCGAAATAACATGGTCTTCACATAAAGTTAATAAAGCTTCTGCTTCTTTGAAGTCGATTTCTTTTTCCCATTCAAAACGAGAGGTTCCCGCAGCGTTACTTTTTCCCTTGATGGTAATATAACCCTTGTCATTCTTTAAGCGAATGCGAACTGTGCGTTCCGCATCACTATTGAGGTATCCTTGTGCAATCGTGTTTTTCGAATGCGCCAAAGTTTCAAAATTTGTACGTTTGGTAAGAAATTTTCTTTCGATTTCAATCATAGGATATAAAATAAAGGCGTAAATTTATGCCAAGTTTTAGTCATTTCTATTCAACTGTTAAGAAAAAAATATATTTTTAAATGAAATTAAGATACATATTGCAATCACCTCAAGGAATTGAGGAGCTTTTTAATAAATATGTAGTTGATGGTAAAATATATACAAGTGAAGATATTTCATTTTTAGTCGATCTTGTACATATTTTTCGACCGCGAAATATAAAAAAAACAAATCGAGTTTCCATAGATTCTTTTACATCTTATTTAAAAACCCACGAAGTCGAACGATTAGCCTTGATTGAATATTTGAAAGAAATCCTTTCAAATAGACGTTTCAGCCGTATGATTTCAGATGCGGGAATTTTACAAGATTCTGACTTCTTCTACGAAGTTAAAAAGCGTTTATGGGCTAAAGTTTTACCTTATCAACCCGAAAAAGATACCTATGAGTATGTGTTAAACCAAGTGTTTCACAAGCATACAGATGCCGCATGGGTTGATTTGATACCAGAAGAGCAGCTGTTAGAACTATTCGATCAGTTGAACTTCATGGACATCTTTACTAATATTTCTGACGAGTCTGTCATGGGCGAGTTGTTGAACTCTATTGGTCTAATCACACAACGCATGAGTGGTAGAGCAATGGAGAGTTCGATTATTAGCATGGTGCCAGAATATTCTCATTTTGAAAGCCCATTCTTGGCTTTAGAGAAAGAGTTTATGGAAGTGGCTTCCAGTATCCTAAAAGGAAATATCAACTGTTTGACACCTAGTGATATCAACTGCAAGCAAATTAAAATCTTTCATAAACAGTGTTTGGATTTTGTCAACCAGGCCTTCAAGAACAGCTCCAAATATGGAATTTCGATTAAGGTCAACCAAAGTTTATTGCGTTTAAGACAGCAATTGCAACGCGTTGACGTTTTGCTTTCCCTCATCATTATTGAAGGAGAAGATACTGCCTTAGAACAGAAACAAAATACCATTCAATTGGCGCGTAAATTAATCGGATACAACTGTTATAAATACAACGTATCGGGATTAATTAAGGAAAGTACGCAATTGATCTCTTATGAAATTACACAGCACACAGCCAAAACAGGAGAACACTACATAACCAAAACCGCAGGGGAGTACTGGCATATGTTTAGAGGATCCATGGGGGCTGGTATTGTGGTTGGTTTTATGTGTATTCTCAAGCTATTGGCACATAAGCTAGATGCCAGTATTTTTGGTCATGCTATGTTGTATAGTTTGAATTATGCTTTAGGATTCTGTTTAATCTATTTATTAGGCTTTACATTAGCAACGAAGCAACCTGCGATGACAGCTGCTGCGATTATTAAAGCAATTGAAGACGGACAAAAACAACACGTAGACAGTGCAAATAAACACATTGGATTTGCTAAATTGTTTGCGCGATTAGTGCGCTCTCAGTTTATCGCCTTTATTGGAAACGTAATTTTAGCTTTTCCAATTGCATTATTACTGATGTGGGGATTTGATTCTGTTTTTGATGTAAACCTTGCTCAAAAAGAATGGAGAGGTATGCTTGTTGACGCTGATCCAATCGAATCAAAAGCATTGTTTCACGCTGGTATTGCTGGTATTTTCTTATTCCTTTCAGGTATTATCTCTGGTAATGTATCCAACAGAAATAAACACAACCGCGTTTTTTACCGCATTCAAGAACACCCTTGGTTGAAATATAATTTTGGAATTCAACGTTCAACAAAAATCGCCAACTGGGTAGATACCAAATGGCCAGGTATAGCTTCGAATATTTGTTTCGGTCTATTTATGGGTACTTGTGGGGCTATTGGAACCTTCATCGGTTTAGATATTGATATTCGACACATTACATTTGTCAGTGGAAATATCGCCATCGGATTCTATGGATCAGGATTTGAAGCACCAACGTCACTTCTAGTATGGGCATTTATCGGAATGTGGTTGATTGGATTTATGAACTTTATTGTGAGTTTCGGTCTATCTATTCTATTAGCTTTCCGCTCTAGAAATATTCCATTTAAGGAGACGAGAGAACTGGCTGTGGCTGTATTGAAATACTTTAAAAGTTTCCCAATGGAATTCTTTATTCCAACAGGAAATACAGCTGAAGTAGCAACGGAAAAAGCACCAGATAAAAAGTAATCACATCTGTGAAATAAAAAAGGGAGAGGTCATTGGCCTCTCCCTTTTTGTATTTATTCGGTAGTATCTGTAGTGTCTGTGTCTTTTGTTTCTCTTTTCTGACGCAAACTTTCTTTTAATAAGTTAGATTGCTGCTCAAACTCCAGTCGAGATACTGTGATGTAATCTTCTAAATTGTGAATGTTTTTAGCCAGTTTTCTCAAGGAAGCACGGTCACTTCGGATGAATAGCTCACTTTGTGTTCTCGCATCTTCATGGCTTAATCCCAATTTTTCGAGCATCACCGATCCAACATAAACAGCCGTGAAGAAGTTTTCTCGATAGACTTCCGTAAAGCCATCTTGTAAATACTCGTACGCATTCTTTCTGTTTTTAGCGCGGATGATGACTTCAACATCAGGGAAGTTTTTGTGTAGTATTTCAACTAAATGTTGGTTTACATCTGGCGGATCCATAGCCGCAATAACATAATCGGCCTTTTCTACACCAATAGATTTTAAAATATTGATGGACGTAGCATCTCCATAGTACACATTAAAGCCTAATTTACGCAAGTGATCAACGCGCTCCGCATCGTTGTCCAATACTAAAGTAGGAATGTCATTTGCTTGTAATAAACGCCCAATTGTATTTCCAAAGTCTCCAAATCCAGCGATGATGATCTTTTTATCCGCACTGATGTGAGATAAATCATCATACGGCTGATCATTCTTTGCCGAAGGAGTTAATCCTAAATAAGGGCTAATCCACTTTTCGTTTAACAACATTAAAATAGGCGTTACCACCATAGATAATGCGGTTGTTGCCAAGAGGTAATCATACCACGTTTGGTCAATGATATTAATGGTTTTTCCTAAGGCTAAAATTACAAAGGCAAATTCTCCAATTTGAGAAAGTAAAATAGCGAAGAGGAACGATTGATCTTTTGGAAATTTTTTCCACTTACCGATAGCAAATAAAACAATCGCTTTGATTGCCATAGAACCTACTAACAACGAAAGAATGATAAGTGGCTCAGCAGCGATAATACCAAAGTTAATGGTAGATCCTACTGCAATAAAGAAGATACCGAGCAAGAGAGCCTTGAACGGTTCAATATCACTTTCTAATTGATGTTTATAAGGGTTGTTCGCTAAAACTACACCTGCAATAAACGCTCCTAATGCAGGACTCAGCCCTACTTGTTGCATCAATAAGGATACACCAATGACGAGTAGTAAAGCAGAAGCAGTATAAATTTCGCGTATTTGTAAACGTCCTACAGATTTAAAAAGTGGATTAACAATATAGTTTCCAACCAAGAAAATAACAGTGATAGCCCCTAAAATAGCCATGGTTTTCATGAGCACGGGTTGCCCATCAAGCATACTGCTATGTGTGGTTGAAATCGGTATTTTTTTAGAAACAGCCAATAGTGGAATCAACGCCATAACAGGAATCACCATAATATCTTGGAAGAGCAATACAGCAAAACTTGATTTTCCTACATTCGATTTATTAAGCCCCTTTTCTGAAATGGTCTGTAAAATAATAGCCGTAGACGACATGGTTACCACAAATCCAATAGTAATCGAAGTTCCCATCCCTAGATTAAGGGCGAAGTAACAAACGGCAGTGGTTATAAGGGTGGTACCTAATGCCTGGGCAGTTCCCAGTCCGATAATTTCTTTCCGAATTTTCCAAAACTCTTTGGGATCGAGTTCAAGTCCAACAAGAAATAACATCATGACAACCCCAAATTCAGTTGCATGCATAATATCTGCTCCATCTTTCCCAACAAACCCTAAAACAAAAGGACCAATTAAAACTCCAGCAAATAAATAGCCTAAGACGGAACCCATTCCTAGTTTCTTAGAAATGAGAACACAAATTACTGCAGCAAATAAAAAAATAAAGGCCTGTGCTAAAAAATCATTCATTTTATGATTGTATTTTTTTAATTAAATAACAGTATGGTAACTATAACGTTTGTTTGTTAGAAATAACGCATACTTACTCAAAAAGTATTTGAGATACTTACAAATTTACGTAATACCGCTTTGATTTACATGGAAAAGTTAAAAAAAAACGATAATTTTTTTAGGAATAGAAACTGAATTTTTTCAATTAATTTTGACCCAATTAGCCTTGAAATGAATCGAAAGATCATACATATTGATATGGATGCGTTTTACGCCTCGGTAGAACAATTAGATAATCCCGAATTAAGAGGGAAGGCTATTGTTGTGGGTGGAAGTAGCGAAAGAGGAGTAGTGGCCGCAGCGAGTTATGAAGCGCGTCAGTATGGCGTAAGAAGTGCAATGAGTGGAATATTGGCGAAAAAGAAATGCCCCCACCTGATCTTTGTACCTCCTCGTTTTGATCGCTATAAGGAGATCTCGAGGCAAATCCGCTTGGTGTTCCATGAATATACGGATCTGGTTGAGCCTCTTGCATTGGATGAAGCTTTTTTAGATGTAACCGAAAATAAAATAGGCTGCCCTAGTGCTACATTAATTGCACAGGAAATCAGACAAAAGATTTTTGAACGTACCCAATTAACTGCCTCTGCAGGAATTTCAATCAATAAGTTCTTGGCGAAAGTGGCCAGCGATTACAATAAGCCGAATGGACAAAAAACTATTAATCCCGAAGAAGTAGAAGCATTCCTAGAGGCTCTAGAAATAAAAAAGTTTTTTGGGATTGGTAAGAAGACTGCAGATCGCATGTATCATTTCGGTATTTTTACAGGACGTGATCTCAAGGCGAAATCCATCGATTTTCTAGAAGAACATTTCGGTAAAGCTGGAAAGGCGTACTATTATATTGTCCGTGGGATTCACAATTCTCCCGTTAGCCCAGATCGATTGACCAAATCTGTGGGAACCGAACGCACCTTTGATGAAAATTTGAGTTCCGAGGTGTACCTGGAAAATAAACTGGAGCATATTGTAGAAGAGTTGAGTCTGCGTTTGCGAAAACAAGGGCTAGCAGGTAAAACAGTTACCTTGAAAATAAAGTATGCCGACTTTGTACAGCAAACGCGAAGTACAACGTTTCCCTATTTTATTGCCGATGCAGGAATTATCCTAGATTGTGCAAAAGAATTGCTCTACCAAGAAAAATTGCAAAACTCAGTGCGTCTGATTGGCGTATCTTTGAGTAATTTAAACAATATAAAAGTAGCGAAGAAACCCGTAGCCGTACAGCTGCGCTTTGATTTTTAAATCTGAATATAATCACCATGAGTTATACAATCCCTCCCTATTTACAAAAAGGCGATAAAGTAGCAATCGTTTGCACCGCTAGAAAATTTTCAATTGAAGAAGCGAAACCTGCCGTGGCTCTTTTAGAGTCGTGGGGATTGCAAGTGGTTTTAGGACAAACGATTGGGTTAGATAATTTTCAGTTAGGTGGTACAGATGCTGAGCGAATTGCAGATTTCAATATGCAACTAAAAGACCCCGAAATCAAAGCGATTTGGTGTGCTAGAGGAGGCTATGGAACGGTGCGCATCATCGATGCAATTGATTTTTCATCGTTGGCTCAACAGCCAAAGTGGATAGTTGGATTCAGCGACGTAACGACACTACACAGCCATGTGCATAACTTGGGAATAGCTACCATTCACGGGATTATGGCATTCAGTGTTCCCTTAGCAAAAGAAGAATCTAAAGCTTCCTTGTATAAGGCGCTATTTGGTTTGCCTTTATCCTATGCCATTTCTGCGGCTCCAGGTAATAGAAACGGAAAAGCTAAGGCGGAAATCGTAGGAGGAAATCTCTCTATTCTCTATAGTTTATTGGGTTCTGTTTCTAGTATTGAAACCAAGGGAAAAATTCTATTTATCGAAGACTTGGATGAGTATTTATACCATGTAGATCGCATGATGCATAACCTCAAGCGAAATGGAATGCTGCAAGAGTTGGCGGGTCTTGTTGTAGGGGGAATGACTGATATGCACGACAATTCAATTCCGTTTGGTTATAATGCACAAGAAATCATTCTGGATGCAGTGAAAGACTACAACTATCCGGTCGTATTTAATTTTCCAGCTGGACATGGCGCTTCCAATTGGGCGTTAAAATTAGGCACTATTGTTGAACTAGAAGCACAAGACAATCAGGTGACTGTCGCTTTTAGTTAAACACAAAATATGAGCAAAACAAATGAATTAGGTAGGTTAGGAGAGGATTTAGCGGTTGATTTTTTACAAGATAAAGGGTATCAAATCATCGCTAGAAATTGGAAGTATAGAAAAGCAGAAGTAGATATCATTGCGGAGGTAGATTCTTTTTTGGTTTTTGTCGAAGTTAAAACCAGAAGCTCAACCGATTTTGGTCTCCCTCAAGAGTTTTTAAAGAACCCACAAATCAGACGATTAATTACTGCAGCTGACGCTTTTACCACACAATTTAAGCGAAAAGAAGAGGTTCGCTTCGATATAGTAGCTATTAGTATAAAAAAGTCTATTCCTGAAATAGAGCATATTGAGCAAGCTTTTTATTGGTTTTGAGTAGAAAAAGACCAGATTTTATTTGATATTTTATCGATTATTGAAAAGGGAAGTCTATTTGATGAATTTTCCTTAAAATTATTATGTGAAAAAAGTCTAAATAAAATTTGTGGATTATTTAGAATCACTTTACATTTGTGGCGTTTTTAATAAGTCTAAATAACACAGATTCAGAATGAAGACGTATACTACATTGTTAGTTACCATTTGTGGAGTAATGGTAAGTTTCGCTCAAAACATCACAATCAAAGGAAGAGTTGTAGATGAGGTTAATAAACCATTACCTTTCGCAACAGTTGTATTGGGAGAAGGGCAAACAGCTGTTCAAACCAATGAGAACGGGGAGTTCAAATTGAATAATATTCAAAAAGGAAAGCACACAATGCGAGCTTCTTTTGTGGGATATTCAACTTCTCAAAGAGAAATTACCCTAGCTAAAAACGAAGAAATTGTGAATTTCCTTTTAGTGGCTGATAGCCAATTAGAGAATATCACAGTGTACGGTAGAAGCAACAAAAACGTAAAAAATCTTCAGTATATCACGCGTTTGCCACTTGGATTACAGGATCAAGTACAATCAATCAGCATTGTTTCTGAGCACGTAATTAAAGAGCAAGGAGCTTTGACTATTACAGATGCAGCACGTAACGTAGCAGGGGTAACTCAGTTTTCTACGTACGGAGGACCTGCAGAAAGTATGTCAATCCGCGGATTCAGAGGAACACCTGTATTGAGAAATGGTGTTGGAATGGATTCTGACTTTAGAACAGCTTCAGCGATTGCAGATATGCAAGGAATTGAAAGTGTTGAGGTAATTAAAGGTTCGGCTGCTGTATTACAAGGAATCGGAAACGGTTTAGGTGCTGCAGGTGGAGTGATTAATATGGTAACTAAAACGCCAAACTTCAAGAACCACAGAGAAGTAGGTTTCAGAGTTGGAAGCTACGGACAAGTGAGACCAACAGTTGACTTTGAACAAGTATTAGATAAAAAAGAAACAGTTTCTTTCCGCTTCAACGGAGCATACGAAAGAAATGATGGATGGAGAACGTTTGTAAATAACGAACACTTTTACATCAACCCATCCTTAACATGGAAAATCGATAGCAAAACAAAGTTAACGGTTGAAATGGATTACTTAAATGGAGATTATGTTACAGACAAAGGAACTGTAAACTTAGGTCCAGATTATGCGAATGAGTTATATAAAATGCCACATAATAAATTCTTAGGTTTCAAAGGAGACTCTAAGAAAATTACAATGCAAAACTATGTTGCTCGTTTCGAAAGACAATTAACAGAGAAATTGAGCTTCAGAACATCTTATACGGCTTCTATTTACAATGAAAATGGTCGTTCAACAAACGTAACAACTGTTTTACCGAAAAAAGAAATTGGAGACGATTGGAGCAAATATGGCGATATCAAACGCACAGTTTCTCAAGGACAATCTGACGATTATAACTCAGTATTCCAAGCTGATTTAATTGGAAAAGATATCTTCACAGGTATTTTAAAACATACATTCCAAATTGGATTTGACTACAGACAAACGAAAACAATCGCGGGTTCTGCAACAGGTAAAGTTTGGGGGAAAGACAAACAAGGAAACGACGCTTTAGTTGATTTCAGAAGTGATATCAATGTATTAGGTCCAATTGACAATACATTACCAGATAACATCATCTACGGAGACATTGCTACAACAAGAACAATGTCACCAACAATCGGATTCATGGCACAAGATTATATCGCTATTGGTGATAAATTAAGTGCAATGTTAGGATTGCGTTACAGCCGTTTGAATGGTAATACAACTGAAAATGCTACCGTAGACCGTTGGAACCCAATGTTGGGGTTAATCTTCAAACCACAAGAAAATATTAGCACATTTGCTTCTTATACAACAACAAGTAGTTTAAGACAATCAAATAAATTATTACACGGTGGTGGATATGCAGGAGCATCAGATATCAAACAATTTGAATTTGGTTTCAAATCAAACTGGTATAATGACCACTTAGGAGTGAACTTTACGTACTTCTTCATCAACCAAAGTAATTTAGTTGCGCCTTATATTGATCCAGTAACAAATGAGCAATCTAAAACAGAAAGTATCTTAGCTGGAGATTTAAAACGCAATGGATTTGAGTTGGAAATCAACGGTAAAATTACCAACAACTTAGAGGTAATGTTAGGATATGCTAACTTATACGCAAGATACCAAGATAGCCCACAATATGTTGATGGTTCTGCGCCAATGAACGCACCAGAGCATACAGCAAACGGATGGGTAAGCTATAAATTTGATCAAGGTACATTAAATGGATTATCATTGAGTGCTGGAGTTTACTTTGTTGGAAAACGCCCAGTTAATGAATACAGCAGAACATTAGATAATAGCCACAATACAAACGTAAACGTAAGACCATTCGATATGCCTAGCTACACAACAGTGAATGCACAAGCAGCTTATACTTACAAAAACGCGACGTTAAGTGTGTTTATGAATAACCTTTTCAACGAAAGAGGATACACGTCTTATTTCAGAGGAGGATACATCAACGAAATTTCACCTCGAAATTTTGCAGCACAATTGACGTATAGATTCTAGAATATCCCTTTAATTAGTGTCATTATAATTGAAATAATAATAAGTACAAACACGGTTTTATAATATAAAATCGTGTTTGTTCGTTTTTGAATGTCCATATGAAAACAAAGAAGACCTCTCCTTTTCGCAAATTGATGAATGACCTACACTTGTGGTTGGGTATCGCAAGTTCGCTTGTATTGTTTGTAGTTTGTTTAACCGGAACTATTTATACGTTCAAGACTGAAATCCAGGATTGGATGGAGCCTACACGTTATCAAGTTACAGATAAAGGAACTGGACAAAGTAAACCCGTGGCAGAATTAGTGCAGCTAGTGGAAACTGCTACCCAAGGGAAAGTACAACGCGTAACGATGGTGAGTAATGAAAGCAAACCTTATGTGTTTTCTGTAAGCAGCGGAGAAGAGGGAAAACGCCCAGATGCAGTTCATGTAAACCCCTATACAGGCGAAGTCTTGGGGAAAGGAAAAGGACCTGGAGATGAGTTTTTTATGACTGTTTTCAAATTGCACCGTTGGTTACTACTTGATTCGTCAATTGGAAGACCTATCGTTGGAATCGCAACCATTATCTTTTGTTTTCTTTCAATCTCAGGATTAATCTTGTGGTTTCCAAAGAAAATTAAAGGATGGAAAAGTATTAAACCGGGATTCAAAATTAAATTCAACGCCAATTGGAAGCGTATCAACCACGATTTACATAACACCCTTGGATTTTATACGTTATTAATCGTTTTGATTATGTCGTTAACGGGCTTGTGTTGGTCATTTGAATGGTACAGAGATGGGTTGAGTGCTGTATTGGGGACTAAGGTTTTTGGTGGACGCGATGAAGTAAAACCAGAATCGGTAGTACAAGACAAGCAAACGATTAGTTTAGAAGAGGCATTAGCCATTGCAAATAAAGAAATGGAGTATGACTACCGTACCCTTGCGATAAGCTTGCCAAAAGATGAAGTTGGCGCGTATGAGGTAAATAAAAATGAATTGGCAAGATGGAATGAAACGGTGAATGACCGCGTGTTTATCGATCAGTATTCTGGAGCGGTAATCAAAAAAGAAATCTTTGCAGATAAAACAATTGGAGAGAAATTAGCAGGTTCAATTCGAGCACTACACTTTGGTGATATCTATGGATTGTTCTCTAAGGTCATCTACTTCATAACCTGTTTAATAGCAACTTCATTGCCGATTACAGGAATTTTTATTTGGTTGAATAAAATGAAAAAGAAACCCAAAAAAGCAGCCTAGTGCATGTTGGGAATACTTTAGCATTGAAATTGGACAAAATAAGAGAAAAAGTGTAACTTTGTTATTACAATTTTTAATTAAAGGTAATAGTATGTATCCAGAAGAAATAGTAAAACCAATGCGTCAAGAGTTAGTTGATGCAGGATTTTCAGCATTATATACAGCAGATGAAGTAGAAGCTGCTTTAAGTAAAGAAGGAACTACATTAGTAGTAGTAAACTCAGTTTGTGGTTGTGCGGCACGTAATGCACGTCCAGGAGCAATCATGAGCTTAAATGGAGAAAAGAAACCAGCGCAAATCGTAACTGTATTTGCTGGAGTTGATAAAGATGCTGTTGATGCAGCACGTCAACACATGTTCCCTTTCCCTCCATCTTCACCTTCTATGGCTTTGTTTAAAGACGGAGAATTAGTTCACATGTTAGAGAGACATCATATTGAAGGTAATCCTGCAGAGTTGATTGCTGAAAATTTGATCGACGCATACAAAGAATATTGCTAAAAAGACACCACCTTCTATAAGGTGGTTTTTTTTTAAAGTGTATATTTGCTCAAGATATACATTGAGCTAATGCAAAAAATAATTTCATATCCGTTATCTGTACTATTCGTTATCTGTTTACTACTTGTACTCCTTTTTTTTCATGGACTACAGTGGTTGGCACTTAATCTTTTTGGTTATAATGCCCACAAGAAAGTGGTAGATGCTATGGTATGGTGGATTATGCTGTGTACAGGTATCTTAGGTACTACGTATCGCGTTTCAAAAGAAGAGGAACTCCCTACGGATAAACCAATCGTCTTCGTTTCTAATCATCAGAGTATGTTTGATATACCGATGATTATCTGGTTTTTTAAAAAAAACCACCCCAAATTCGTCAGTAAAAAAGAATTGGGAAAAGGAATCCCGAGTGTATCGTATAACTTAAAACACGGAGGATCTGTATTAATTGATCGTAAAGATGCAAAACAAGCCTTAACCGTTATTCGCGGATTGGGTCAATATATCTCAAAATACAATAGGGCTGCTGTGATCTTTCCTGAAGGAACAAGAAGCCGTGACGGACACCCCAAACGTTTTTCAGAAAATGGGGTTAAAATGTTATGTAAGTTTTCACCAGATGCTTATCTTGTCCCCTTGACTATTAATAATTCATGGAAATTGTTTCGATTTGGAAAATTTCCTTTAGGATTAGGAGCCAAAATTAGTCTTTATGCACATAAACCAATGAAAATTAGCGATTATTCTTTTGAAGAACTCTTCGCTAAAACGGAGGCAGCCGTAAAGTCTAAAATAGAATAAAATACTAATTCTCGCAGTTACTCCCAAACAAACTAAACCAAACCGAAGAGCTAGTTGCGAAGTAAAAACTAATTGAAATGTCAACACACAATGTTCGTTTAGAAGTGATGCACTTCTTGGAAAAAAATATAGATAGCTTCGTTGATGATTATCTAATACCTGTGGAGAAAATTTGGCAACCTTCTGATTTACTGCCGAATTCGGAAAGTGAAACATTTTTAGAAGATGTCAAAGAATTGAGAGAATACGCCAAAGAATTGCCTTACGATTTTTGGGTAGTTTTAGTTGGTGATACCATTACAGAAGAAGCTTTACCTACGTATGAATCTTGGTTAATGGATGTAGAAGGAGTAAACCAAAAAGAAGGTGAAAATGGAAATGGATGGGCAAAATGGATTCGCCACTGGACTGGAGAAGAGAATAGACATGGAGATTTATTAAATAAATACCTTTATCTATCGGGACGTGTGAATATGCGTGAAGTTGAAATCACAACACAATATTTATTAAATGATGGGTTTGACCCAGGAACAGATAGAGACCCATATAAAAACTTCGTATTTACAAGTTTCCAAGAATTAGCTACTTATATCTCACACAATCGCGTGGCGAAATTAGCGAAGCAATACGGAGATCATAAGTTGTCGAAGATCTGTCGTTTAATTGCGGGAGATGAGATGCGTCACCATCATGCTTATTCTGAATTCGTAGATCGAATTTTTAAAGTAGATCCAAGTGAAATGCTATTGGCTTTCGTAGACATGATGAAACGAAAAATCACTATGCCTGCAAACCTAATTAGAGAATCAGGAGGAAAAATGGGAGATGCATTTGAATTATTCTCGGATTCAGCGCAACGTATAGGAGTCTATACAGCTGTTGATTATGTGGATATCATGCAGAAATTAATCGACCGTTGGCAAATTGCAAACTTAACAGGGTTAACGGATGAAGCAGAAAAATCAAGAGAATACTTGATGAAATTACCTGCTCGTATGTTACGTGTGGCAGAACGAATGAGTATTGGAAAAGATCCACATATCTTTAAATGGGTGCAACCCGCTATAATTAAATAAATCGAATGAGTAAGAAGATTGAAGCAACTATTGCCTATGTTAAAGAGGAATTGAAACATGCCGAAGGCGGACATGATTGGTTCCATATCGAACGCGTATACAATAATGCGATCAATATTTTAAAATTCGAACCAGAAGCTCAGGCTGAAGTAGTGGAGTTAATTGCTTTGCTTCACGATATTGCGGATAGTAAGTTCCACAAGGGGGATGAAACAATAGGGCCTCGTAAAGCGAAAGAATGGCTGGAATCTTTAGACTATGAACCCGAAGTGGTCGATCATGTAGTCAAGGGAATTGAAAATATCTCGTTTAAAGGCGGGAATTTCGACCAAAAGTTCACTTCGAAGGAATTGCAAATTGTACAAGATGCGGATCGATTAGATGCCATTGGTGCGATTGGAATAACGCGAGTCTTTAATTACGGAGGATTCCAAAATAATCCCATTCACGACCCAGAGCAAGCGCCTCGATTTGGTATGACCAAAGAAGAATATAAGGCACATAAAGGAACGTCAATTAATCATTTCTATGAGAAATTGCTGTTATTGAAAGATCTAATGCACACCGATGCAGGAAAGAAAATGGCCGAAGATAGACACCGTTATATGGAAGACTTCTTGGCGCGTTTTTATGCAGAGTGGCAAGGGGAGAAGTAGGGCAGATGGTTTACGGTGAACTAGTAACCAATCTCAAGCTTATAAAAAATAAATAAAAAAGCGGAATCCTTTTGGATTCCGCTTTTTTATTTATTTTTAATGAGTTGGAGAACAGTTAACCGTAAACAGTTAACTAGCACACTACTTAATCTCAGATATTCTCAACGTATTTACCATCCCTTTATCGATGATTGGCATTGCCGCTAAGTTAATCACCATATCTCCTTTTACAGCGTGTTTCTTTTCCACTACCATATTGTTGATATCTTCAATGGTTTCGTCTGTACTTACGTATTTATCGTAGTAGTAAGCCTGTACTCCCCATAATAGGTTTAACTGCGTTAAAATGCGCTTATTTGACGTAAAAACAAGAATGTCACTGTTTGGTCTCCAAGCAGAAATCTGGAATGCAGTGTATCCACTGTTTGTCAACGTACAAATGGCTTTTGCTTCAATATCATTTGCCATTAAGGCAGCGTGATAACAAATGTTTTTCGTGATATAACGATTTGTCTTAATTGTCGGTGGACTTTGCGGTACATTGATTAATGGAGAATTTTCAACACTTTGAATAATTTGTGTCATTTTCTCAATTACTTGAACCGGGTAACTACCTACAGACGTTTCTCCTGATAACATTACAGCATCTGCACCATCCATTACCGAGTTTGCAACGTCGTTTACTTCCGCTCTTGTCGGTGTTAAACTAGAAATCATCGTTTCCATCATCTGTGTTGCGATGATTACTGGAATTCTAGCATTTTTAGCGATTTGTACTAATTGCTTTTGGATAAGTGGAACCTCTTGAGCTGGAATTTCAACTCCTAAATCTCCACGAGCTACCATCAATCCATCACAGTAAGCAACTAATTTATTGATATTTTTAACCGCTTCTGGTTTTTCAATTTTCGCAACGATTGGAATTTTGTGCTCAGAATGTTGTTTTACAATTTCTTGTAAATCCAATAAATCCTCTGGTGTTCTAACGAAAGATAACGCCAACCAATCCACTTGTGCTTTAATTGCAAAAATAGCGTCATTGATGTCTTTTTCCGTCAAGGCAGGTAATGAAACCTTGGTCATCGGAAGGTTTACTCCTTTTTTCGATTTCAAAGGGCCTCCTTGGATTACTTTTGCAACAACTTCATCTGTATTGTTTGTCGATACTACTTCAAAGATCAATTTACCATCGTCTAATAAAATAGTCTCTCCTTTGTTTACATCATTAGGAAACTGTTTGTAGTTCATGTAAACGCGTTTTGCGTCCCCTTTGAACTCTTCTTTTGTTGAAAATGTAATCATATCACCAGGGTGAACTACTACATCTTCTGCCATAATTCCCACACGCAATTTAGGACCTTGTAAGTCTCCTAAAATTGACGTTGTGTAACCGTATTCTTTATTTAATTCTCGAATGATGTCGATTTTCTCTTGTACATCGGCGTAATCTGCATGGGAGAAATTAATTCTAAATACATTTACACCTGCTTTAATCATGTTGTGCAACACTTCTTTTGTTCCTGATGCAGGACCTAACGTTGCTACAATTTTTGTTCTTTTTTTTGCTACCATATTTTTAGAAAATTAGGTTGTTTTTCGATTTGATCGCTTCTACTCGGATTTCGTATGCTGTAGAAATTACTTTTATTGATTTTAATTTTTCAATGACTGTGCCAATCTCAAATTGCTCATCTGTATTTTCAACTTTTAGAAAGTAATCCACCGTTTTGTGTTCTGGTAAGAGATAACCTTGCTTACTAATGGTTGAAACAACATATTGAAAGAGGGGAGAAGCCATCTGTGACTCTGGAAGTATAAAAGCTTTATTTGATACCAATTTCCACAATACATGGTAATCTGGATCGTCGTATTCAAATAAAGAGAAGGAAGCTAAGCCTTGATCCGTTTCAACTTCAACATCATACGATGTGCGTTCTAAATAAAGGCCTAGAATAGTGTTAATAAGATAGGTAACTTTAAAATCTTCTTTGCGCGAAGAGTGAATCGCTATCAGACTATAGTTTTCAGCTTCAAAATCTTCTAATCTTAGAACTACTGGTCCCATTTGTTTATTCGTTAGTTACAAAGATACAACTTTTATAATGCAAACAATATGTAGATATTTAGAAGAAAGATTAAGTAAATGTTAATTGATTACCCAATTTAATGGTTTATTTTTTCTTGCAACGCAAAATACGCACGTTGCGAAGCTTTTTCTTCTGCTTTCTTCTTTGATGTAGCTCGTCCTTTTGATATTAACTTATTATCAATGAATAATTTAACTCCAAAATATTTGACGTCTTCATTCGTTGTTTCCTCATAAGCGTCAAATTTGAACGTATGTTTCGTCTTTTGACACCATTCGATGAGTAAACTTTTATAGCTGGTAATCTTTGTTTCTAAGACATGGATATCTGTGATGGTAGAAATTAAGCGCTGATGAATAAATTTCTCACATGCAGGATAACCTTGATCCAAGTATATCGCCCCAATTAAGGCCTCTAAAATATTACCATGGATGTTTTCTCCGAACTGTTGATTGCCCATTTTGCTTTCAACAATATCAATTAATCCCAAGCTCTTGCCAATCGTGTTTAAGTTTTCTCTACTTACAATTTTAGAGCGCATTTTCGTTAAATACCCCTCATCTCCACTGGGAACCTCTAAATATAAATGCGAGGCAATTACAGCGTTGAGCATGGCGTCACCCAAAAACTCTAATCGTTCGTAATTAATTGGATTTCCTTGAGTATCAACGATGTTCATTGAACGATGGGTGAACGCTAATTTATAGTAAGCGACATCCAAAGGCTTGGTCATTGTGATTTGAGATATCTTACGACAAAAATTCCCGTCCTTTTGACTTGAACGGGAATTTTTAAATATCTTATTTAGTACGTTACTCAACATTACGTTGTCGTGCTTAAATATCTAATTTTTTTACTAGTACACAAGCGTTGTGTCCTCCGAAACCAAATGTATTACTCATACCTACTTTCACGTCTCTTTTCTGCGCTTTGTTGAAGGTAAAGTTTAATTTAGCATCCACTTGATCATCATCTGTAAAGTGATTGATGGTTGGAGGTACAATTCCATGCTCGATGGATAAGATTACTGAGATTGCCTCTATCACTCCTGCAGCTCCCAAAAGGTGACCTGTCATAGATTTGGTAGAGTTTAGGTTCATTGAATAAGCGTGATCACCAAAAACGTTTAAAATAGCTTTTGATTCAGCGATATCTCCTAATGGAGTAGACGTTCCGTGTAAGTTTACTACATCAACATCTTTTGGCTCAAGGCCTGCGTCTCTCAAACAGTTTTTCATCACGTTTGTTGCTCCTAATCCTTCTGGATGTGGTGCAGTTAAGTGATGTGCATCTGCTGACATTCCGCCACCGCCGATTTCACAGTATATTTTCGCTCCACGCGCAACCGCGTGTTCGTATTCTTCTAATACTAATGCTCCAGCACCTTCTCCCAATACAAAACCATCACGGTCTTTGTCCATCGGTCTAGAAGCTGTTTCTGGACTGTCATTTCTTGTAGATAAAGCGTGCATTGCGTTGAATCCACCCACTCCTGCAATCGTTACAGCTGCTTCAGAACCTCCTGTTACCATGATGTCTGCCATACCTAAACGAATGTAGTTGAATGCATCAATAATTGCATTGGTAGACGAAGCACAAGCCGATACTGTAGTAAAGTTTGGTCCGCGTAAGCCATATTTAATTGAAATATGTCCTCCTGCAATATCTGCAATCATTTTTGGAATAAAGAAAGGATTGAATCTCGGTGTTCCATTTCCGTTTACGAAGTCAGTCACCTCGTTTTGGAAGGTTTCTAATCCACCGATTCCAGAACCCCAAATAACTCCAGCTCTATCTTTATCTATATTCTCTAAGTCTAATTTAGAATCTACAACTGCTTCATCAGCACTAACCATGGCTAATTGAGCGTATCGATCCATTTTACGTGCCTCTTTACGATCAATAAAATCTTCTACATTGAAATTCTTTACTTCGCACGCAAATTGGGTTTTGAAATTGGTAGCATCAAAATGTGTAATCGGAGCGGCTCCACTTACGCCATTAATAAGACTGTTCCAATACTCTTGGATATTATTCCCGATTGGGGTAAGAGCACCTAAACCTGTTACAACAACTCGCCTTAATTTCATAAAGTAAATATTATGGTTTAATAAGTTAAAAAAACCCAATTTTTCACTTTTGTAAAAGGAAACATTGGGTAGCTTTATATTTGTTTATCAGATTACTTACTAGTAAATCTGTCCTTTTTTCTATTCTAAAATAAGCAGGTATGTCCGAAAATAATAACGCCCACGTGTTGTTAACAACACGTGGGTTATTAGTTATTACTTCTTAGCTTCTTCGATGTAAGAGATAGCTTGACCAACTGTAGCGATGTTTTCAGCTTGATCATCTGGAATTTGAATATCGAATTCTTTTTCGAACTCCATGATAAGCTCAACAGTGTCTAGTGAATCAGCTCCTAAATCATTAGTGAAGCTTGCTTCTGCTACAACTTCGTTCTCGTCAACTCCTAATTTGTCAACGATAATCGCTTTTACTCTTGATGCAATGTCTGACATAATCTTTAATTTTAAAATTTAATTTCCTAGGGCAAAAATAAAAAACTTTATTTTATATCCTGATTATACATGTTAATTGTCAGTGCGAAATTATAAAAATAATTAATACTTAATACTATTTTTCTGTTTATTGTCAGTAATTATTCTTTTTTTTGTACTTAAATAAAGTGTTTTAAAAACTTAAATACTGCTTATAACATGAAAAAAATAGCGCTATTCGCTTCTGGTTCAGGGACTAACGTGGAGAATATTATCAATTACTTTGAGAATAATTCAATTGTCAACCAATACCTCGTTTTGGTCAATAACCCTCATGCTAAAGTAATAGAAAAAGCTGAAAAAAGAAATGTTCCGGTTTATATTTTTGATAAAAATAAGCTGAATAACGGCGAGTTAGCAGAAAAACTGGCAACTTTCGAGCCAGATTTAATCGTTTTGGCGGGCTTCTTGTGGAAGTTCCCTGAGGATTTAGTAAAAAAATATCACAATCAAGTTATTAACATTCATCCAGCCTTATTACCTAAATATGGCGGCAAAGGGATGTATGGACACTTTGTTCACGAAGCTGTTTTAGCAAATAAAGAACCGGAAACGGGAATTACGATTCACTTTGTCAATGAAAATTACGACGAAGGAGCAATCATTTTACAAGAAACAACTCCTGTAGAAGCACATTATACAGCAGAAGATATTGCAAAAGCAGTACAAGCCTTAGAATACAAACACTTTCCAATTGTCATTGAACAGTTGTTAGCTAAACAATAATAAATGAGTCAGTCTTTTCAAGTTATTTTATATACCGATGGATCTGCACAAGGAAATCCCGGACCAGGTGGGTATGGTTTGGTGTTGGAATGGGCCGGACATCAAATATTTAAGGAATTTGCACAAGGGTATCGACTCACCACAAATAACCGCATGGAATTACTCGCGGTAATTGTAGGGTTAGAAAAGCTGAAAAACCCACAAACACGCGTGTTGGTGGTGTCAGATTCTAAATATGTAGTGGATGCCGTTACCAAAGGATGGGTATTTGGTTGGGAGAAGAAAAATTTCAAAGACAAGAAAAACCCAGACCTATGGATGCGTTTCTTGCGTATTTATAGACGTCATCAAGTTTCTTTTCAATGGGTCAAAGGACACAATAACCACCCCATGAATGAGCGTTGCGACTTTTTAGCCGTGCAAGCAGGAAAACAAAAAGATTTGCTCGTCGATGAATATTATGAGCAAAATAGAGAGTAGAATATACGATATAAAGATAGAAAAAGGTTTAGCAGGACAGCTGAACCTTTTTTTATGGGGATAAGGGATGAGTTTTTTCCTTGAAATGAACTTTAGTAAGGATGTTATCCGTAGTTAGAGATAAGCGAAACAGGTGTTCTGAATGAAATAGTAGTCCCTTTTTGGTATAGTTTGCGTTTTATTTTCTTCGACATTCCTCCAAGTTTCCTTCGTGTTTCCTTCGTGTTTCCTTCGAGTTTGCCTCGTAAAAAGGGGGTTTTGTCGAAGGAATGTCGAAGGAAACTCGAAGGAATGTCAAAGGTAGCTACCCGAATTCTTATACTATACTTAGGAGTATGTTAGGGGATGCTAGGAATAGGTTGGGAATAGGTTGGGGTTAAGATGGGGTGAAAATTGAGTGAAAGCGGTTTAAAAGGGTTGAAATACTTGAGGTAATTGACGGCGATTTGTTGTTAGGTCGATTGCTTATCCTCGTCTAGAAAGTAAGGATATGTGCTTCACTATTAGAAAAATAAGGCAGTTTCTGCTTCTTGTACGGAAGGAAAATAAGCTAGGAGTGAATTGTAATGCATTGACTATAAGTTAATTTTAGAATAAAGGGGATTAATTTTTGGTCTAAAATCAGGAAAGATATATATTTGCATCTTATTTCTTTTCCAAAAATATGAACAAGTTATTGATCGTCGGAACGGTGGCGTTTGACAGTATAGAAACACCATTCGGGAAAACGGACAAAGTATTAGGAGGTGCAGCTACATATATAGGACTATCTGCTTCGCATTTTGATGTTGAAACAGCTATCGTTTCTGTTGTAGGGGATGACTTTCCTAAAGAATACATAGCATTACTAGAAAGTAAGAATATCAATACAACAGGTATTGAAGTAGTTCCAGGCGGTAAAACCTTCTTTTGGAGTGGTAGATACCACAACGATTTGAACGCAAGGGATACATTAGACACACAGCTTAATGTGTTGGAGAATTTCAATCCTGTCGTTCCCGCTGATTTTAAAAATGCTGATGTTGTGATGTTGGGGAATTTACATCCCGCTATTCAGCAATCTGTATTGGATCAATTGGAACAAAAACCGAAACTAGTGGTGTTAGATACCATGAATTTTTGGATGAATTGTGCGTTAGACGAACTCAAATCCGTTTTGAAACACGTCGACGTAATCACAATTAACGATGAAGAGGCACGTCAACTTTCTGGAGAATATTCTTTGGTAAAGGCGGCTGAAGTGATTCATGAAATGGGACCTCAATATGTCGTAATTAAAAAAGGAGAACATGGCGCCTTGTTGTTTTCAGGGAAAGATGTTTTCTTTGCTCCAGCATTACCGCTAAAAGAAGTATTCGATCCAACGGGAGCAGGGGATACTTTCGCCGGTGGATTTGCAGGGTACTTAACAGAAAGAGGAAGCATATCCTTTCAATGTATGAAGAACGCAATTATTTTTGGATCTAATTTAGCCTCCTTCTGTGTAGAAGAATTCGGAACACAACGCATGGAGCAGTTAGAAGAAGCCGAAATGAAAAAAAGATTAATGCAATTTAAAATGTTAACACAGTTCGACATTGAACTCAAATAAACATGCAACATACTAAGCCTCGTCGTGGGGCTTTTTTTAATGATAACACACAACACAACTAACTATGAGCGACGCACTACAACACGAATGTGGAATTGCTTTTTTACGATTAAAAAAGCCTCTATCCTATTATAAAGAAAAATATGGGAGTGCATTTTATCCGATTCAAAAAATGTACTTGTTATTAGAAAAACAACATAATAGAGGACAAGATGGAGCTGGTTTAGCGAGTATTAAACTCGATATGGAACCAGGAGAACGCTATATTAGTCGTGTGCGTTCAAACAAAGCACAGCCCATTCAAGATATTTTTGCCCAAATCAATGGACGCATTAATGCAGAAATGGAAGAACACCCAGAATATGCGGATAGTGCTGAATTGCAAAAAAAACATATCCCTTACTTAGGAGAAGTGTTCTTAGGTCACGTGCGTTATGGAACTTTTGGAAAAAATAGCATCGAAAGCGTTCATCCTTTTTTACGTCAAAACAATTGGATGCACAGAAACTTAATCGTTGCCGGAAACTTCAATCTAACCAATGTTAGAGAGTTGTTTGACGATTTAGTGCGCTTAGGTCAACATCCAAAAGAAATGTCAGATACCATTACTGTAATGGAGAAAATCGGCCATTTCTTAGATGATGAAATCGATGATTTATACTACAAAATAAAACAAGAAGGATTCTCGAAAAAAACAGCTTCGCCAATTATTGGTGAGCGTTTGGATATTGCTCGTATCTTGAGAAGAGCTTCTAAAAATTGGGACGGTGGATTTACAATGGCTGGAATGTTAGGTCATGGAGATGCTTTTGTATTCAGAGATCCAGCAGGTATTCGCCCTGCATTCTACTATGAAAATGATGAAATCGTTGTCGTAGCAAGTGAGCGTCCTGTTATTCAAACGGCGTTGAATGTGCCTTTTGAAGACATCAAAGAATTAACACCAGGTCAGGCAATTATCGTTAAGAAAGATGCAAGTGTACACTTTGAGCAAATCTTAGAGCCACTTCCATTGAAAGCATGTTCATTCGAACGCGTGTATTTCTCAAGAGGAAATGACGCGGATATTTACCAAGAACGCAAAGACTTAGGAAAGTTTATCTTCCCTCAAGTATTAGATATTATTGAAAACGATACGGATAATTCAGTATTCTCTTATATTCCAAATACATCAGAAACATCGTTCTTCGGAATGATTGAAGGTGCACAAGACTTCTTGAATCAACGCAAGATTTCGGATATCTTAAAGAACAAAGAGGCATTATCTGAAGCGAAACTACAAGAGATTTTATCTGTTAAGTTGCGCACAGAGAAGATTGCGATTAAAGATGCAAAATTGCGTACGTTTATTACAGATGATAGCAGTCGTGATGATTTAGTAGCACACGTATACGATGTAACCTATGGTGTGATTAAACCAACGGATAACTTGGTGATTATCGACGATAGTATTGTACGTGGTACGACATTGAAGAAAAGTATCATCCGCATGTTGGATCGTTTGAATCCGAAGCGTATTGTAGTCGTTTCTGCAGCACCACAAGTGCGTTACCCAGATTGCTACGGAATTGATATGGCGAAATTAGAAGGATTAATCGCGTTCCAAGCGGTAATTGAAATGCTAAAAGAACGCAATATGTACCACATCGTAGAAGAAGTATACCAAAAGTCAAAAGCACAAGTAGGCTTAAAAGATGACGAGGTAATCAACTACGTAAAAGAGATTTACGCGCCATTTACAGATGAGGAAGTTTCAGCTAAGATTGCAGAGATGGTAACAGAAGAAGGTACTAAATCAGAAATCAAAATCGTATTCCAATCGATTGAGAACCTACACAAAGCGTGTCCGAAAAACTTAGGAGATTGGTACTTCACCGGAGACTATCCTACAAAAGGAGGAAACCGTGTAGTAAACCGCGCTTTCATCAACTACTACGAAGGTAGAGATGAGAAACCGTATTAATAGGAATTAAAAATTATATAGAAGCACCGAGAGATCGGTGCTTTTTTTGTTTAAATTTCAGTAAAAGTAGAGCAGATGAAAATAAGTATTGTTTTGATTGTAACTAGTTTACTGTTGCTAGGTGTTCAACAAGGGGTTGCTCAGAAGAATAGAGGAGAGAAGCTTGAATCTGAAATAGCTTGTAGTATTTTTGCCGTGCCCGCTGAATACCCAGGTGGGATGGCCAATTTTATTCAGGAATTCAAATCGAGATTCATTTTCCCAGAGGAGGCACTTGAAGAAAACGTTTTTCAATTGATTTTACAGTTTACTGTTGAAGATCAGGGGAGAGTAACTGATATTAAAATTTTAAGAGATCCCGGTTTTGGGATTGGAACTGAAGCTGTACGTGTCTTAGGAAGGATGTCAAAATGGAAACCCGCAATTGAAAATGACAAGAAAATAGAAAGTACATTTACTTTGCCTTTGACGTTAAGAAAGCTTGAAAGTGCTGATTTTCTCGTTGATACTCTTGCTTATAAGGGAGTAAAAGCTTTTTATGCTCAAGCTTATTATGAAGCGGGTGTGTTGGTTTTTGAAGAACAGTTTATACAAGCTTATGAAAGAATGAAAAACACATTAGCTTTGGCAGAAATGAAAAATTTTGATATCCAATTTATTGTGGAAGTGGATGGTTCTGTGAGTCAGGTAAAAGTGCGTAATACATCGAATGAAGAGGTGAGAAATGTAGTAGAGCGTATCGTAAAAGGACTTGGTAAATGGAGACCCGCTAAGGTAAATAATACGGTGGTGCGTAGTTATTATGAAAAGCAATTGTTTTTGTGATTGAGTTATCTTTACTAATTTAGTAAACCGCGTAGTAAACCGCGCTTTCATCAACTACTATGAAGGTAGAGATGAAAACTGTATTAATAGAACAGATACATGATATTAAAAAGCACTGATCGAGAGATTGGTGCTTTTTTTATTACCCCAACCAAAAAAAGTAAGCAACCGTAGCAATAATAATGGCGCAGAAGATATTCAAGATAAACCCTGCTTTCATCATTTCCTTTTGTTGAATATTACCCGTACCAAATACAATCGCATTGGGTGGCGTGGCTACCGGGAGCATAAATGCACAAGACGCACCAAGTCCGATAATCATGGAAAGGCCAAGGGGGTGCATACCCAATTCTTGTGAGATTGAAAAGAAGATCGGGACTAAGAGTGCCGCACTAGCCGTATTTGACGTAAATTCCGTTAAGAACACAATAAAGAAAGCGACGATTAAGCTGATCACAAAGAAAGAGCTATCGTGAATCACGGAGACCAATAAATCAGCCATGACTTTGCTTGCTCCTGATTCTTTGAGAACCATACTTAAGGTTAACCCCCCACCAAACAATAATAGAACCCCCCAATCCACATTGTGTTGCAATTCCTTCCAACGGGATACTTGACTGACGCAGATTAAAATAAATGCCCCCAAAGCAATGAAGGTATCAAAGTTCTTGAAAGAACCTTCAAATCCAACTAAAGCGGCAAATAACGGATTGATTTGGGTACTAAAGATCCAACAGATGGCTGTTAGTAAGAAAATCCCCAGTGTAATCCAGCGGTCTGTATTCATCGGAATTACGTCCATTTGATGCTCGAATTGTAAGTTCAGTTTTGGCTTGAAGACAAAATAGATGATGGCAATCATCAAAGGCAGTAAGATAATAACCATGGGAAGTCCCATTTTTAACCAAGCAGCAAAAGAGAGATTCAATTGAGAAGCAACAATCGCATTAGGCGGACTTCCAACAATAGTTCCCATGCCTCCAATACTCGCACTATAGGCAATGCCTAAGAGTACAAACACGTATGTATTGTGGTGTTGAGTTCTATCCAATTGGCTCAATATTCCCATAACAAGTGGAAGCATCATGGCTACCGTAGCGGTATTGCTAATCCACATCGAGAGTATAGCAGTGGTAAGAAACAAGTAGAAGATGGCGTGTGATAATCGCCCTTTGGCCAAGTACATGATCTTACTGGCGATAATCAAGTCTAGTTTTTGTACGTGTAAGGCTCCGGCTAATACAAATCCACCTAGGAAAAGGAAGATATTGGGATCTGCAAAAGACACGAGTGCCGGTTGAACATCGGTTAGTCCTAATCCAATGGCGAGAACCGGAACAAAAACAGCTGTCGTTGTCACGTGTAATGCCTCGGTCAGCCATAGTACAGCAACAAAGGCAAGCAAGGCGAGTCCTTTATTTACTTGAGGCTCATAGGGTAAAAAATAAATTAATGCAAATAGCATTAGGATGTTTAAACCAATAATGAGGTAGTTTCGTTTGGATTTGTGTCTGGTGCTTTCTGGTTCGTAATCTAATTGCATAAGCTTGAGGTAAAAGTGATAGATAGGAAAAGTACAAAAAATTAGCGTAGCGTAGTGGGAAAAAAACGTAGAAGATTAGAAGGAAAACGAGTGATTACCTACGTTTTTCAAATAAAAAAAGGGAAGTATCACCGATACTTCCCTTTTGCTATCTAAAGAGTAATCTCTTTATGTCTTATTTTGCTGCTGCATATCTCTTAGCAACTTCAGCCCAGTTGATTACGCTGAAGAAAGCAGAAATATAGTCAGGGCGTCTGTTTTGGTAGTTTAAGTAGTACGCATGTTCCCAAACGTCCATTCCTAAGATTGGAGTTCCACCACAAGCAACACCTGGCATAAGCGGGTTGTCTTGGTTTGGTGTACCACATACTTCTAATTTACCATTTTTAACGCATAACCATGCCCAACCTGAACCAAATTGAGTAGCACCTGCTTTTGCGAAAGCTTCTTTGAAGTTTGCAAATGAACCGAAATCCTTAGCAATTGCATCTGCTAATTCTCCTGTTGGCTCTCCACCACCATTCGGACTCATTACTGTCCAGAATAAGTTGTGGTTGTAGAAACCTCCACCGTTGTTGCGAACTGCACCATTAGCCATATCAAGGTTTTCTAAAATTTCCTCGATTGTTTTTCCTTCTAATTCAGTACCAGCAATAGCAGCATTTAAATTAGTAGTATAAGCATTGTGGTGTTTCGTATGGTGGATTTCCATTGTACGTGCGTCAATATGTGGTTCTAATGCGTCATACGCATAAGGTAATTGTGGTAATTCGAAAGCCATAATTCGTATTATTTAAAGATTAGTGTTATTTTTATTCAAATTTAGGGATTTTCTATGGAATATAAAAAATCTTAAGGGTTAATAAAAGTTAAGGGATAATTCAATGGTTAGAGCGGAAAAAGCCTCATTTTCAGTATATAATGCCTCTGCAGGTTCAGGAAAAACACATACGTTAGTAAAAGAATATTTAAAAATTGTCTTGGTCGATCGATCAGATGATGCGTATCGAAAAATTCTGGCCATTACCTTTACCAATAAAGCAGTAGCGGAGATGAAAAATCGAATTCTATCCTGCCTATATGCTTTCTCACAAAAGGAAACGGGAAACAAATTTCAGTCGATGCTCGATCAGCTTGTAGAAGAAACTGGACTGAAAGAAGAGGAAATCAAGAAAAAGTCAGAACGCATTATGAAGCATATCATTCACAACTATGCTTCTTTTGATATTTCGACGATTGATAAATTCACCCATAAGGTTATTCGCTCCTTTGCCTTTGATTTAAATCTGCCAATGAGTTTTGAAGTGTCCTTGGATTCGGATGAATTACTACAAGAAGCGGTAGATTCAGTAATTGCCAAAGCGGGAACAGATGAAGAGCTGACGAAAGTATTGATTGATTTCTCCATTGACAAAGCAGACAATGATAAGAGTTGGGATATTACCCGTGAATTGAAAGAAATGGGTGCGCTGTTGTTGAATGAGAACAACCGAGAGGAAATTGCGTTATTCGATGAGAAAACCCTGAAAGATTTCGTTGTAACCCGCGACTATTTGCGCAAAAAAATCGAGGAGATCACCAACGAAACGAAGCAAAAAGGACAAGCAATTTGGGATTTGCTAATCGACAAAGGGGTAGATATGAAATCCTTTTCTAGAGGAACGTTTCCCAATCACCTGTTGGCCATTATCAACGATACAGACAAAAGTACCCAACGCAAATATGTAGAATTTGAAGAGGTGACACTATTAAAGGCTGCCAAAGATCGAGATACGATTGAGGCGCTTTTGCCAGAGGTACTTCGACAGCTGGCTGTGATTTATCAATTATTTGCCAAGCGTTTATTTTACCAAGCGTTTTTAAAAAATATTACGCCTCTATCGCTCTTGAATATTTTAGGTATTGAAATGCAACATATTCAGGACGAAAAAAATATGCTGTCTATTAGCCAGTTTAATGCGATTATTCACAATGAGATTCAGCACCAACCGGCTCCTTTTATTTATGAACGACTAGGAGAACGCTACCGCCATTTCTTTATTGATGAATTCCAAGATACTTCTGTGATGCAATGGGACAACCTTGTTCCTCTGATTGACAACGCTCTGGCGGGAGAAGATTTTGGTGTAAAGGGAACCTTAATGTTAGTAGGAGACCCCAAACAATCGATTTACCGTTGGCGCGGAGGAAAAGCAGAGCAGTTTATTGCATTGAGTAAAGAGGATAATCCCTTTTCGAATCCCGATAAGGAAGTTGTGGTTTTAGGAAAGAATTACCGCAGTTATTCGGAAGTTATTCAGTTTAATAATACCTTTTTTAATGGAGTTTCTTCCTTTTTTACGCAAGAGGATTACAAACATATTTATGAACATCAAAGTTATCAAGAGATCAACAGCAAGGTTGGAGGTTATGTCAACTTGCAATTTCTCGATGAGAGCTTAGTGGATAAAGAAAATGAAATTGACAAAGAACAGCTGTATTTACAAGCGACTTTGGCAACTATTCACCGTTGTAAGGAACAAGGATTTCAATATAGTGATATGGTGGTCTTGACGCGAAAACGCGCCCATGGTATTGCATTAGCGAATTATTTGACTGAACAAGAGATACCGATTTTATCTTCAGATTCCCTGTTGATTAGTCATGCGACAGAAGTGCGATTGATTATGGATGTGTTGCGTTATATCCGCAATAAAGAAGACAAGGAGTCTAAAACCATGATGTTGTATTATATCGCCAATAAAAGACAGCAAGAAGCGGTTCACGATTTTATTGAAGAAGGATTGGCCTTTACTGCTGATGCAGAGTTTGAAGCGTGGTTGTTAAGCAAAGAGGTGGTGATTTCCTTTGATCAATGTAGAAAGAAATCGCTCTATGAAGCAGTAGAGATTATTGTACGTGCTTTTTTCCCAACCAAAGCAACGAGTTCGTATGTGTTGTATTTCTTAGATATCGTATTAGAGCGCACCATCAAGAACCAATACGGAATTGGAGATTTCATTTTGTATTGGGAGGATAACAACCATAAATTTAGTATTCCTACGCCAGAGGGGAAGGATGCTGTGCAACTGATGACCATTCACAAATCGAAGGGATTGGAATTTCCGATTGTTATTTTTCCGTTTGCGGAAGAGGATTATGATCGATCTAATCGAGATAAGCTTTGGGTGGAATTTGATGAGCTAGATGAAGGAATTGAATTGCCAAAAGCCTTAGTGGATGCAAAAAAAGAGGTGAAGGAGTACGGCGCTTATGCTGAAAAGCTCTATGCAGAGAAAGAACAAGAAGAATTGTTAGATAATATTAATGTGTTGTATGTGGCGCTGACTAGAGCAGAAGAACAACTGCACATTATTACTACACGAGATATGAAGACGGATGGAGAATACAAAAACAATATGTCGCGTTTCTTTATTCACTATTTACGTCAGCAAGGACTGTATCAAGAGGATGAAAATGAGTATGCATTTGGAGACCCTCAACGGTTGTCGAAGGCAAGTGAAACAGCTTTAGATCAAAACAAATTAATTCAAAGCGTGGAGTCGCTGTTCAATTTTAATGACATCAAAATTGCTGAACGCGAAGCATTGATGTGGGATACCCAAGTTGGAGAAGCGATTGCCTACGGAAATATTACCCATAAAATCATGTCGTTTATTCAGACGGAGCAGGATATTGAACCTGCGATTGAACGTGCACTGGAAGAAGGCTTAATTGTAACAAGTGATCGAGCGAGTTTTACGCAGGCCATTCAGCAAATTATTGCGCATCCTGATTTACAGGTATTCTTCTCGGAAGGTATGGTGTACAATGAGCGCATGATTATTGGGAAGCAAAAGAACAATCTAATTCCCGACCGCGTATTAATTCGAGACAAGAAAGCGTATTTGTTGGATTATAAAACTGGAAAACCAGAGGAAAAGTATATCAAACAATTGGCTAAATACGAGGAATCACTCCAAGAGATGGGGTATGAAGTGGCTAAAAAAGTTATTTTATATATGGGAGTGGATGATTTAAATATAATACATTTGTAAAAGAGTATAGTTAACGCTTAAAAAGAGTAAGTATGTACGGAAAAATTAAAGACCATTTACAACAAGAGTTGAAGTCGATTGAAGACAATGGTTTATTTAAAAGAGAAAGAATTATTACTTCGCCACAAGGAGCAGAGATTACAGTTTCTACAGGAGAAAAAGTATTGAATTTTTGTGCGAATAACTATTTAGGATTATCCTCACATCCAGAGGTTGTACAAGCAGCGAAAGATGCTTTGGATACCCATGGTTTTGGGATGTCATCTGTGCGTTTCATCTGTGGAACACAGGATATTCACAAACAATTAGAAGCAACAATTGCTGATTTCTACGGGACAGAAGACACGATTTTATATGCAGCAGCTTTTGATGCGAATGGTGGAGTTTTCGAACCTTTATTAGGAGCAGAAGATGCAATTATCTCAGATAGTTTAAACCACGCGTCTATTATTGATGGAGTTCGCTTGTGTAAAGCAGCGCGTTACCGTTATGAAAATAACGATATGGCTGATTTAGAGCAACAGTTGATTAAAGCAAATGAAGCGGGGCACCGTTTCAAGATTATCGTAACGGATGGTGTATTCTCTATGGATGGATTAGTAGCGCCATTAGATAAGATCTGTGACTTAGCAGATAAATACGATGCTTTAGTTATGGTGGATGAGTGCCATGCTGCTGGATTTATCGGAGCAACAGGAAAAGGGACGATGGAAGCGAAAAACGTAATGGGACGTGTAGATATCATTACGGGTACTTTAGGAAAAGCATTAGGTGGTGCAATGGGAGGTTATACAACAGGTAAAAAAGAAATTATCGAGTTGTTGAGACAACGTTCTCGTCCTTATTTATTTTCAAATTCATTGGCGCCAATGATTGTAGGAGCATCATTGAAGGTGTTTGAACTATTGAAAAAAGACACCAAACTACGCGACCAATTAGAGTGGAATACCAATTACTTCAAAGCGGGAATGAAAAAAGCTGGATTTGATTTTATCGATGGAGATTCTGCTATTGTTCCAGTGATGTTATACGATGCAAAATTATCGCAAGAGATGGCGGATCGTCTATTGACAAAAGGAGTTTATGTGATTGGATTCTTCTATCCAGTTGTGCCACAAGGAAAAGCGAGAATTAGAGTTCAATTATCCGCAGCACATACACAAGAACACCTTGATAAAGCTATTCAAGCCTTTATTGAAGTAGGAAAAGAACTAAATGTAATCTAAATATTAAGTTTTTTTAGTAAATCATAATAATTGTTAAGAATAAAATTTGTTAACTACACATATAATTGTATTTTTGTTTTAACATTACAATAAATAGAAAAATAAAGTTATGAAACATCTCAACAAATTAATTGCAGCGGCAATACTATGTGCGGGGCTTTCGACTCAAGCACAGGATGCCGACCATCCGTGGGCTGTAACTATTGGTGCGAATGCTGTAAACACTAAAGTTAGTTCGGCTAAAGGGTTTTCACACAAAATGGGAGGTTATTTCCAAACTTCGGATTGGAATATTTTGCCATCAATCTCTTATTTGAACGTATCTAGATATCTAGGTGATGGATTTTCATTAGGAGTAGTAGGATCTGTGAATAAAATTGAAAAATTTATTTCTAAAGAATCTGAAGGATACTTAAAGTACAACCCTGGTGATTTGTCATACTATGGTATTGACGCAGAAGTTAAATATAGCTTCAAAGAATTATTAAACACTAAAGTAGTTGACCCATTCTTATTAGTAGGTGGAGGTTATACTTTTATGGGTGATGCAAGTACTGGTACTGTGAATGGAGGTTTAGGGTTAAACTTTTGGTTTACTCAAAACATCGCTTTAACAGTTCAATCTACTTACAAACACTCATTTGACGATACAAGAACTCCAGACGTAGATGTAGCATCACACATGCAACACTTCATGGGGATTCGTTTCCAATTTGGAGGAAAAGATACAGATGGAGATGGAATCTTAGACAAATATGACGAGTGTCCAGATGTTCCTGGTTTAGCAGAATTCAACGGATGTCCTGATACAGACGGTGATGGTATTCCAGATCATTTAGATGAGTGTCCAGATGTTCCAGGTTTACCAGAATTCAACGGATGTCCTGATACAGACGGTGATGGTATTCCAGATCATTTAGATGAGTGTCCAGACGTTCCTGGTTTACCAGAATTCAACGGATGTCCTGATACAGACGGTGACGGTGTGCCAGATCATAAAGATGAGTGTCCTGAAGTACCTGGTCCAAAAGAAAACAAAGGTTGTCCTTGGCCAGATAGAGATGGAGACGGAGTGCCTGATCATTTAGATGAGTGTCCAGATGTTCCTGGTCCTGCTTCAAACAGAGGATGTCCAGAAATCAAAGAAGAGCAAGTAAAACAACTTAACGACTATGGAAAAACAATCTTATTCCATACAGGTAAGTTTACATTCCAAGATGCTTCTTACGCTGTTTTAGATAACATCGTGAAAATCATGAAAGAATACCCTACTGCTAAATTCCACATCGCTGGATATACTGATAGTACTGGATCTGACAAAATCAACGTTCCGTTATCTGATAACAGAGCTAACGCTGTAAAAGTTTACTTAGTAGAGAAAGGTGTTGATGCTAGCCGTTTAACTTCTAAAGGTTACGGATCTGCTGAACCAATCGCTTCTAACAAAACTGTTAAAGGACGTGAGTTGAACAGACGTGTTGAAATTCAATTACAAAAATAATTAGGATCTATCCTAAGATAGAAAAGGGCTTCGAGTATTCGAAGCCCTTTTTTTATTACCTTTATTCACATGAGTCAACAACGTTTTTTAAATCAATTCTGTGCTGAAATAAAGAAGGATTTCCCTTCGTCTATGGACGACTTAGTGGTCGTATTACCTAATAAACGAGCGAAAGTCTTCTTGTTGGAACAGCTGAAATCATTTTACGATAGCAGTGTTTTTGCTCCAACCATTATCAGTGTTGAAGAATTGGTACAGGATATTGCTCAATTAAGAGGAATTGACTCGATTGAGCTCTTGTTTGAATTTTATCTGGTTTATAAACAACTATTACAAGATAAAGCTGAGGATTTTGACTATTTTGTCAACTGGGCGCGAATGTTGCTTCAGGATTTTAATGAAGTCGATCGTTATTTGTTGAATCCTCAACATGTTTTTAGTTATTTAAAAGATATCGAAGATATCAATCACTGGGCTGTGGATGTCAATCAACAGACGGATATCGTAAAGAATTACCTTCAGTTTTGGGAGCAAATACCGGGGTATTATGCTGCTTTATATCAGCATCTCCAAGCAAAGAAAATCGGCTACCAAGGAATGATCTATCGCGAAGCGGTTGCCGTACATAAAGATTTTGTAAAGGCGAATGATAAGCAGTATTATTTTGCAGGATTTAACGCATTAAATGCGGCAGAAGAGGTGATTATTCAGCATTTTTTGATTGAAGGGAGAGCTCGTGTTTTTTGGGATATTGATGAGGTATTCCTTCATGATGCCTATCACGATGCGGGGTTATTCTTGAGAAGAATCAAACAGAAATGGCCTTACTATCAAAATCATCCCTTTGAATGGATTACGACCTCTTTTAGTGAAGAGAAAAATATCGAAATCATCCAAACACCTAAAAGTGTAGGGCAGGCAAAGATTGTAGGTTCTATTATTGACAAAGAGTTGGCAAAAGGTACCTCGCTGGATGAGATCGCTGTTGTTTTAGGAGATGAAAACTTACTACAACCTGTCTTATATGGGTTGCCTAGTACGGTGGGGAGTTTAAATATTACGATGGGGTACAGCGGAAATAGTAGCCCCGTACAGCTGTTTTTGAATAAGATATTCAAAATGCATTTGGCAGCAGTTCGCCGTGGTGGAAAACAATATGTATTCTATTACCGCGATGTTTTGGAAGTATTGACTAGTCCTGTGATGGAAGGGTTGTTTGAAGTGGGGGCTGTAGTGTCGGAAATACAGAAGAAAAACTTGACTTTCTTCTCATTTGATCGCTTTGAATCGTGGATTACAGCTTCAGATGAAGAAACGAAGCGACTTGTTTTTGCTCCATGGAAGGACCAAACACCAGCGGCTATATTAAAGCGTTTAATTGCCTTGATTATTCAGGTTAAAAATAAACTAGCGACGGATAGTCAACAAAATCGCCTGATGAAGACCTTTTTGTTTACAACCTATAACTTGTTGAACCGCTTGTTGTCCTATTGTGAGAAATACCCGTTTATTCACTCCATTGACTTGCTTCAGGTGTTGTATAAGCAAATCATGGATATGAGTGAGGTGTCTTTTGAAGGAGATCCGTTGGAGGGACTCCAAATCATGGGAATCTTAGAAAGTAGGGTATTGGATTTCGAAACGGTGATTCTTACTTCAGTGAATGAAGGAAAGTTTCCATCGGGAAAAAGTCAGAATTCCTTTATTCCGTATGATGTAAAAAGAGAATTGGGTTTACCGACGTATAAAGAAAAGGATGCAATTTATAGCTTTCACTTTTACCATTTGCTGTTGCGTGCCAAACAGGTGTATTTGATTTATAACTCCCAAGCGGAGGGCATGGATGCAGGTGAGAAGAGTCGATTTTTAGCGCAATTGGAGATGGAAACACAGCCGAAACATCACTTGGCAAATGTTACCTATTCAGCCTATTTGCCTGATAAAGCTTATGCTCCTGTTGCCATTGAAAAGTCAGCGGAATTGATGGCAAAGCTCAAAGATATCGCGACAATTAAAGGGTTTTCACCTTCTGCTTTAACGGCTTATTTGCGCAATCCTTTGCAGTTTTATATTCAACAAGTATTGCGTATTCGAGAAGTGGATGAGGTTGAAGAGAGTGTAGCCTTGAATACCTTGGGTACTATTATTCACAATGCGTTAGAAAACCTCTATCAGCCTTATGTTGGAAAGGTATTAACCGTTTCGATGATTAAAGAGATACAGCTCAAGGCAGATGAGGAGGTTCAGAAGCAGTTTGAGGAAATTTACAATAGCGATAAGGAAAAAATGGGAAAAAACCTACTGGCTTTCGAAGTCGCTAAGCGAAATGTGTATCATTTCTTGCGGGAAGAACTGAAGGGATTAGAACAAGGGGATGACGTGGAACTATTGGCGTTAGAAACGCGTTTGGAACATGTACTAGAAGACCCTCGTTTACCTTATCCCATTAAGCTATTCGGATTTGTGGATCGCATTGAAAACCGAAATGGAAAAATTCGCGTTATTGATTATAAGACAGGAAAAGTAGAGTCGAACCAAGTCAAATTATCCCAATGGGAAGGCTTGACCGAACACTTGAAGAACGATAAGATTATTCAGCTGTTGTGTTATGCGTTAATGTATGCGGAAAAAGGAGGTTTAGCTTCTTTAGAAGCAGGGATTTATTCCTTTAAAAATCGCAGAGAAGGCTTCTTGTTTTTTGGAGTTCGCGAAGGAAGAACCGTGGATCACGATATTACTCCTGTCGTTTTAGCGGCTTTCAAAGAAGAATTGATTAAGCTTATTTTGGTTATATTAGATGGAGAAACTCCTTTTGTGGAGACCCTATAAAAAAAGCGAGAATATAATTATTCTCGCTTTTTTATTGCTGTATCGTGGATCAACTATTTTACTAGCTCATTGAGTTGTTGTTTGAGCGTTTCTTTTTGTTCAATAGGAAGCATATGTCCCCCTTCAAGTGTTGTCACAGTAGCTTTGGTTCCCAAGGTTTGATCGAAGGTCTCTTGATAAGGCATGACAGGATCGTCTTTCCCTAGAATAAAGGCAATGGGGTAAGGAGCAAAGTGCAGCAGTACTTCTCTGTCAATTCGCGTTTTCATTCCCTCTAAAGCTGCAATAACGCCTTGGGTAGATGTTTTTAGTGCTTCTTCTCGAGTATAGTTGATTTCTGCTTCATGTAGTGGTCTAACGGCATCAGTAAATAAGTTGTTGATTGCCATCGTAATAAACATGGGAGCATTTTTCTTGATGAGTTCAATTGCTCGATCTCTGTTTTGTACGCGTTCAGGACTATCTGCACGTGCCGTAGAATTAATTAAGACGATGTTTTTGACATAATCAGGATAGAGTTCTGCAAATGCCAAAGAAACATAACCGCCCATAGAGTGCCCGATTAAAGTGACTCTCTTTAGTTTCAAATGGGTAACTACAGCATGAACAGCATCGGCCATATCTTCCATGCTGTGGATATAACCTAAGCAACCCGTATCACCATGACCCAATAAGTCAATGCTAATCACGCGGTGTTTAGTTGAGAAATACGTCATATAATCTTCCCACATTTTGGCATTTTCTAAAAAACCATGAAGGAAAATTAACGCATTACCTTTACCACTATCGTAGTAATTGATCTGGATATTCTTATATAGTAACGATTTTGGAATCATTAGATGTGTTTTGTTGAGCAAGCAAAAGTAAAGGTTGCAAAACGAAAAAAAAACTTTCTACCCTAGAATTGCTTTCTCTTAACATGTATTTTTATTTTTATTTATTCTAAATTATTCAAATAGAATTATCTTTGGGACTTATAAAACAGCGTAAACATGAAATATATCTATAGCGTATTATTCGCTCTATTAGTTGGAACCGTTTTTGCAAGTGAAGGGCAACCCTACCAAATTTACAATGCAAAAGGAAAGAAAGTGACCTATAAACAAATGATCAAAACATTGGGGAAATCGGATGTGGTGTTATTTGGAGAATATCACAATAATTCTTTGGGGCACTGGTTACAATTGAAGGTAACAGAAAGTTTAGGTGCAAAACAAGAACTTGTGTTAGGGGCTGAGATGTTTGAAGCAGACAATCAAGAAGGCTTGTCTAACTATGTGGAAGGAAAGATCACTGAAGAGGATTTCGCAAAAGAGGTGCGTTTATGGAATAACTATAAAGGGGATTATCGACCGTTGGTTGAATATGCGAAGCAACATCAGGCTCCTTTTATCGCGACCAATGTACCACGTCGTTATGCTAGTTTGTTGTTTAAAGGTGGAATGGAAGCTTTAGATACTTTAAAAGTAGAAGAAAAAGCATGGATTGCACCACTTCCTTTCCCTTATGATCCTGAATTACCTGGATATAAAGAGATGTTGACCATGTTTGATGCGGATCATGTGAATGAAAATTTACCTAAAGCACAGGCAATTAAAGACGCAACAATGGCACACTTTATTCAGTCTAATATAGTGCCAAACAAGTTGTTTGTACACTATAATGGGTCATACCATAGTAACAACTATGAAGGCATTTTTTGGTATTTAAAAAATTATGCCCCACAGCTGAAAGTCGCTACAATTACTATGGTTGAAGCCGATCAAGTAGGGAATTTCGAAAAACTCAATCTAGGTTTAGCCGACTTTATTCTTGTTATAGATGCGAATATTTTAAAGTCGTTTTAGAATCTTTTAGGAAAATATACTATTTGGTCTTAAATCTAGTTTCATTCTAATTTATTTTTAAGTAAAATAAGGTAAAAAACTTTGTTTATATTCAATATAAATAAACGCTCACGCATTGTGGATAACGTTAATTAGGTGTATTTTTGAGAGATTTTTTCAAGAAAAACAATTAAAATTACATTATGGCAAAATCTGCACTTTTAAAGTCATCCATTGCAAAGAAATATTGGATGTCTCTTACTGGGTTATTTTTATGCTTGTTTTTAGTTGGTCACTTGATAGGGAATCTTCAGTTGATTTTTGGGGATGCGTCAAAATTCAATGAGTATGCCTTATTCATGACAACTAATCCAGCTGTAAAAGTATTATCTTATGTTACGTATATCTCAATCCTTTTCCACGCGATTGATGGTATAGTTCTTACGGTTCAAAACAAAAAAGCTCGTCCTATCGGATACGCGAAGAACAATGCTGGCGCAAACAGTAAATGGGCTTCTCGTAATATGGCGGTTTTAGGAACTTTATTATTAGTTTTTATTGTGACGCACATGGTTAACTTCTGGGCGAAAATGCACTTTACGGCTATGCCTTTGCAAACAATAGAAGTTAAAGTTGAAGGTCAAGAGGAACCGATTACAATTTACAAAACTGTTCAAGAGCAGCCAATCGATGTTAGAGCGGTTGAAATGGGACAATTGGAAATTAAAGGAACTGCTTTTTATCAAAAAGGCATGGACTTAAAAATTGCAGATGGTTACAAAGATTTACATAAAATTACAATTGAGTTCTTCAAAGATCCTTCTACAGGATTGATTAGCACAATTTTATATGTAATCGCAATGATTGTTCTTGGATTCCATTTATCTCATGGTTTTGCAAGTGCATTCCAATCTTTAGGGATAAATAATCCAAAGTATAACTGTTTGATTAAAGGTTTAGGTTATGCATTTGCATACTTAGTACCAGCTTTATTTGCGATCATTCCATTATACATTCACTTTATTAAATAGTCCTAAAGAAATTGATTATGAAATTAGATTCAAAGATACCTCAAGGACCAATCGATAAGAAATGGTCTGATTATAAAAACCACATTAAATTAGTTAACCCTGCAAATAAACGTAACATTGATGTTATCGTTGTAGGAACAGGATTAGCTGGTGGATCAGCTGCTGCAACTTTAGCAGAGCTTGGTTATAATGTAAAAGCATTTTGTTATCAAGATTCACCTCGTCGTGCGCACTCAATTGCTGCACAAGGAGGGATTAACGCTGCTAAAAACTACCAAGGGGATGGTGACTCAATCTACAGATTATTCTATGATACTGTAAAAGGGGGAGATTACCGTGCACGTGAAGCAAACGTTCACCGTTTGTCGGAAGTTTCAGCGAATATTATTGACCAATGTGTGGCTCAAGGTGTGCCATTAGCACGTGAGTACGGTGGTTTATTAGATAACCGTTCTTTCGGGGGAACGCAAGTTTCTCGTACTTTCTACGCAAAAGGACAAACAGGTCAACAATTATTGTTAGGAGCATACTCTGCAATGAACCGTCAAATCGGTCGTGGTAAAATCAAAATGTACAACCGTCATGAAATGCTTGACTTAGTACTAGTTGATGGAAAAGCAAGAGGTATTATCGCTCGTAACTTGATTAATGGTGAGATTGAGCGTCATTCTGGACACGCAGTAGTTATTGCTACAGGTGGTTACGGAAACGTATTCTTCTTATCTACAAATGCAATGGGTTCAAACGTTACTGCTGCTTGGAAAGCACATAAACGTGGAGCATTCTTCGCTAACCCTTGTTTTACACAAATTCACCCAACTTGTATTCCAGTTACTGGAGACCACCAATCAAAATTAACTTTGATGTCTGAGTCTTTACGTAATGACGGACGTATTTGGGTTCCAAAGAAAATAGAAGATGCTGTTGCAATTAGAGAAGGTAAATTAAAACCAACACAAATTGCAGAAGAAGATAGAGATTACTACTTAGAAAGAAGATACCCATCATTCGGAAACTTAGTACCACGTGACGTTGCTTCTCGTGCTGCTAAAGAAAGATGTGATGCTGGATATGGTGTTAACGCAACAGGTGAGGCAGTTTACTTAGACTTCGCTTCTGCTATTGAGCGTTACGGTAAAGAACAAGCGCGTATTCACCACTTAGATGAAAACGATGCTAAATTGGTTTACAAATTAGGTAGAGACGTTGTAGAGAATAAATACGGAAACTTATTCCAAATGTATGAGAAAATCGTTGATGAGGATCCATACACTACACCAATGATGATTTACCCTGCTGTTCACTATACAATGGGTGGAGTTTGGGTTGATTACAACTTAATGTCAACAATCGAAGGATGTTATGTAATTGGTGAAGCGAACTTCTCTGATCACGGAGCGAACCGTTTAGGGGCTTCTGCGTTGATGCAAGGATTAGCAGACGGATATTTCGTATTACCTTATACAATCGGTGATTACTTAGCTGATGATATTCGTACAGGTGCGATTCCAACAGATTTACCAGAATTTGATGCTGCGGAGAAAAATGTACAAGACATGATTGATCACTTAATGAACAATAAAGGATCACATTCAGTAGATTACTTCCACAAAAAATTAGGTAAAATCATGTGGGATAAAGTAGGTATGGCTCGTAATGCACAAGGTCTAAATGAAGCAATGGACGAAATTGCTGTGTTAAGAGAGGAATTCTACAAAGACGTGAAAGTATCTGGAACTGCAGATAGCTTTAACCAAGAACTAGAAAAAGCGCTTAGAGTTGCTGACTTCTTAGAGTTAGGAGAATTATTCGCGAAAGATGCTTTACACCGTGAAGAATCTTGTGGAGGTCACTTCCGCGAAGAACACCAAACAGAAGATGGAGAAGCACAACGTGATGATGCGAACTTTGCTTATGCTGCTGCATGGGAGTACAAAGGAAATCCTAGAGACGCTGTTCTACACAAAGAAGACTTGGTGTATGAAAATATTAAGTTGGTAACTCGTAGTTATAAATAATATTGAGGTATTGATTCTTGAATCATATCTTGTTGTAAAAATTCGATGCAGATGAATCTTACATTAAAAATATGGCGTCAAAAAAACGCTAAAGAACAAGGAAAAATAGTTGAATATAAAATCAATGATGTTTCTCCTGATATGTCTTTCTTAGAAATGCTTGATGTTTTAAACAACGAGCTAATTGAGAAAGGGGATGATCCCGTAGCATTTGACCACGACTGTCGTGAAGGTATTTGTGGAATGTGTTCGTTATTTATTAATGGACAAGCACACGGACCAGATAGAGGAGTTACTACTTGTCAGTTACACATGAGAAAGTTCAAAAATGGTGATACTATTTATATTGAGCCATTTAGAGCAAAAGCTTTCCCAGTAATCAAAGACTTAGTAGTTGACCGTACCGCTTTTGATAAAATTCAACACGCAGGAGGATTTATTTCGGTAAATACTTCTGGTAATACACAAGACGCAAACGCTATTCCAATTCCAAAGCACGATGCAGATAAGTCATTTGACGCTGCTACTTGTATTGGTTGTGGTGCATGTGTGGCTACGTGTAAAAACTCTTCAGCTATGTTATTCGTATCTGCAAAAGTTTCTCAATTTGCTTTGTTGCCACAAGGTAAAGTAGAAGCTGCAGACCGTGTAATGAACATGGTAGCTGAAATGGACGCTTTAGGCTTCGGTAACTGTACTAATACAGGTGCTTGTGAGGTTGAATGTCCAAAAGGTATTTCTCTAGAGAATATTGCTCGTATGAACAGAGAATACTTAAAAGCAGCCTTATAATTGATTTTAATATTTTTTTGAAAAAGGAAAAAGCAGCACATTTGTGCTGCTTTTTTTTATTAGCGCAATTTGCATTTTGGATTCGTTAACATATATTTGCTTTTTATTAACACAAATTTCAAAATTTGATGAAAACCTTACTACTTAGCATTTTATTGTTATTCTCTTCTCTTATTTCCTATGGCCAGCTCGGTTTCGCAGCTACAGATGTAAATCATGGAAAAACAGTCCTCACATTTAAAAACGGTTCAAAAGAAACAGGGAAAATTAGAGAGAAATTCACCGCTTTTGGCTCTCAATATACCGATCCGTACGAATTTAAGTTTAAGGGCGATGGAGCAAAGGACTATCGTCCTGTTTCATCTAGAGATGTAATTTCAGTAGAGGTTTACGATAAAAAGGATGAGAAACATTCTACCGTATATTATCCTGTTCGCATTCGAAAATTTGATAAAAAATATGAGTTCTCAGATAAGTATGTTGTTGATTTCTTTCCGTTGAATACATATAAAGATGTTCCGTATGCCAAACTGTTATTTTTAGATAATGGGAGATTAATTTTTACCCATTTTTATTTTCCTGTAGCCAATACCGATTACTTTTTCTTTTTCCATGCCGCTTATCGCAGAACGGATCGCGAGACTGCTCAGTTTATGATGCTAATGGATAAAAATTGCCAAGCTTTTCAGACGTATTTGCAAGAAAATTATATTGATTCAAAGAACTATAAAGAAGAGTATAAACAGGCTTTGGCAGATTTTAAAGCAACTAAAAAGGAATTTATTGCAAACAGAATAGCAAATGGATCTTCGAAGAAATTGGCTAAATTGGAATATAAAAGCGAAGTAGATTTCGTCTTTTTTAGACAAATATTAGCCAAATACAGTGAACTTTGTACACATGAAAATCATTAAAAGATAAAAGGAGAAACAATTGTTTCTCCTTTTATCTTTTTTAGGACTAACCTAAAGGGGAGGTTTCTCTTGGATGCGGAAATAACATCCTAAGAATATTTTGTATTTTTGAGTGATTAAAATGAGCAGGATGAAAATAGCTTTAATTCAGGCTCCCTTAGTTTGGGAGAATATAGAACAGAATACAACATACTTTAAAAATCAATTACACCAAATTGAACCAGGAACAGATTTGGTTGTATTGCCAGAGATGTTCACTTCAGGCTTTACAATGAATCCTGAGCGCGTTTTTATGACCATGCAAGACAAGTTTATTGCTGAACTACAATCGTGCTGTAAATCGCTTGATTTTGCGTTAATTGGTAGTATGGTCATCAAAGAAGAAGAGTTGTATTATAACCGGTTGTTTTTTATTTGGCCAACGGGTGAATTTAAAACCTATGATAAACGTCATTTGTTTACGCTGGCAGGAGAAGAAAAGGTATATGCGCCCGGAACAAGCCGCTTAGTTGTTGAATACAAAGGATGGAATATCTGTCCTTTGGTATGTTATGATTTGCGTTTTCCAGCTTTTGCCCGTAATGTTGGGGAGGCCTATGATGTATTGTTGTACGTAGCTAGCTGGCCTGATCAGCGCATTTATGCTTGGGATTCACTGCTAAAAGCACGCGCCATTGAGAATATGAGTTATGTCGTAGGGGTTAATCGATGTGGTGAAGACCAAAATGACAACCACTATACAGGGCATTCGCAAGTGATTGACTATATGGGACACTACCTCATTGAACCACAACACGGCGAAGTGGTGCGTTATTGTACGCTAGATAAAACAATACAAGACAAAGCGAGAAATCGATTTGCTTTTCTGAAAGATGCAGATGAGATTGAACTAAAATAGAAGCGTACAAGAAGAAAGATAGGATGTTCCAATGGAACCAAAAAAAGAGAGCTACCCTATTGGGTAGCTCTTCATATAAAAAGAAATGCCTTTTATTGTTTTGTAAACGTTTCGATCGTTCCATCGACGTCTAGTTTCAGGGTGTTACCTGCTACTAATTCGTATTTAAATGTACTGATTTTCACTGAAGCAGGATCATTATTGGCAACTTCACTTTCGAAAACAAGCGTATTATCTACAAGTTTCCATTTCGTAAAGATCATTGTCGTATCATTTACTGCAACCATAGTACCATCCTCTTTTAATTCAAAACCTTGTAGTACACTAGGATTTGCTTGATTAGGTTGTGTCCAAATACCAACTAAGGAAGTTGCAGGAACTACTTCTGGAGTAGGTTGTTCTGTTACTGCTGGAGTTTCTTCCACTACAGTTGCTTCTTTTTGATCTTTACAAGAAGCGAATGCTAAAGCTACAAAAGCCAAAGCAAGTACAGTTTGTTTTGTTTTCATCTACTAAATCTAAAAACAGATTACTTTCTAGTGAAAGAGTCTTTTGACTCCCCATTAAGTAGGTTTAATGTGTTACCATCAACTACTTCAAATTGGTAAGATACAGTATCAATACTTGATGTACCATTACCGATGCTTTCTTGCTCCAAGAATAATTTATCTCCTTCTACCCACCACTTTTTAGTTTGAAGTGTAGCCATATTAATTGAAGCTGCTGTTCCGTCTTCTTTTAATTCGAAACCTTGTACTTCTTTGTCATTAATAGGGTTAGGTTGTGTCCAAGAAGCAACTAATACTTTGGTGTCTACAGCAGGTGCTGCAACTTCTTCTACTACTTCAGTAGTTGTTGTTTCTTCAGTCACAGGAGCTTCTTTTTGGTCTTTACAAGAAGCGAAAGCGATAGCTAAAAATGCGATAGCTAAAGTCATTTTTGTTAATCTCATCGTGGATTAAATTTTAATTTTGTTAGATCAAATGTATAGCAGGAAAGTGTGAAAAAATCATTTTAATACTAATTTAACTATGTTTGTAATTATCACTATTACAGCTTGTTATGTTGGTTGTTTTTCGTTGTTTTCCTTTTTTTAGTTAAATATTTACGAGGTGCTTTTTAAAAGATTCTTGCACAAGGGTAAAATGGTGAAAAGTTTTAAAAAAACACCTAGAGTAAGTGCATGAATCTTACTGAATCGAAGCTTGTGTAAAAGGATGTTCAGATTCACTATCATTAGGGAGTAAAAGTGTTTGTTTTTTTGGTTAATTTTGGTAATTAACCAAAAAGGTACTTGCCTAACTTAGATTGTTCAGGGATTGCTATTCTCAACTAAAGCAGAAACGATATGGAGTTTTTAATTTTACTTATACTAGTCATCGCAATGATCTTGCTTATTAGGGTGACTAATAAATTTGATAAAGTCAATACGCAACTGGAACAATCCAATCGAATGGTGGATGGTTTGTCTCACATGCTAAAAAAACTACAAGGGGATATAGATAGCCTCAAAGGTAAGGAGATCGGTTCAACACCTACAACTGCAGAGCAGGAAGTAGAACGAGTGGTAGTGCCATCACCGATTCCTACTGAACATCCAGTAGAAACAATACTTCCTCCAGTAGAAGAAGAGGAGATTATATCCGAACCGATTCAGACGGTAGTTGAGCCAAAAGAAGAAATTCTACCTCCTCCTATACCTACTATGGCAGATCGTGTATATCAAGTTGCGGATGAAGTGCACCCTAAGGGGCATGCTGTAGTACGAGAGCAAGAAGATAGCAAGTTTGTCAAAGCGTTGAAAGAGTTAAATTGGTTGAATGCTATTGGTGTTATCACGTTGGTATTGGGAATTGGATTCTTTGTGAAGTATGCGATAGACCAAGATTGGATTAATGAAATTGGACGTGTGGCGTTAGGAGTTGCAGTTGGAGGAATAGTCGCGGGAATAGCCCATAAATTAAGTACAAAGTACCACGTTTTCTCCTCTGTATTAATGGGAGGAAGTTTAGCGATATTGTATACGACGATTACTTTGGCTTTTAGAGAATATCAACTATTTAATCAGACTGTCACGTTTATTATACTAAGTGTCATCACGGTATTAGCCGTGTGTTTATCTATCGCCTATAAGAGACAAGAACTCGCTATTTTTGCCTTTATTGGAGGAATGTTAGCGCCGCTCTTAATTAGTACGGGTAATGGAAATCACTTGGTGTTGTTTTCATATATATTCTTGTTGAATACAGGGGTATTGATTGTAGCTGTTCGCCAAAGATGGTTGTTGGTAGATAAGTTTAGTTATGTATTGACTTATTTATATTTAGTTGCCTGGATTGTGCTAAAAGTGAATAAGGAATATCAAGCAGATGCCATCTTTTTTACTTCTTTATTTTTCTTGCAGTTTATGGTTTTGTTGGTGTTGCGTTACATCAAGAATTCGAAAGAAAAATCAGATGTGGGCCAACTACTATATATCACAGTGGTTAATTTTACTTCTTTGATTTGTTTCTTCATGATACAAGCAAATAGCATGGGGACTAATTATCTAGGGGTAATTATTGTAGGTATGGCTTTAATTAATACTTTATTTATTGTGCTGACAACAAGAGCTAAAACAGCGCCAATCGATAAAAATTTCACCTATACTTTATTAGCCATTACTATCGGGTTGGTGTCTTTGGCGATACCTGTACAGTTAAGTAAGGTTTATATTACAATAGTATGGGCTGTAGAAATGAGTGTTCTATTTTGGATTTGGACGCGTTCCAAAGCCAATCTGTTCCGAATAGGTTCAATTGTATTGGGAGTTCTTACACTGGTTTCTTATTTGATGGATATTCGAAGCTTTAATCCAACATTGATCTACGATATAGAAGAAGATAAAAATAGTATCGTTGATATCCTGCCTATTATAATAAACCAGTATACCTTAACGGGAATTGTCATCTTGTTGTCGTTTTTCTTTATTTATTACATCACAGGAAAAAAACCAGTAGTTGAGGAAGATACAATAGGTTTGAAAAGCATGCAACAGCCAACATCTGCCGAGATACACAAGGTTTTAACTAGTTTATTATTGGTATTAGCTTATGGAATCGGATTCTTGGAAATCTCGTATCAGGTAGGCGCCCGAATAGAATATCCTAATCTAGGTGTTACAGATGGTATCTATAAGTTTTTCAGCTTAGTTACGTATACAGTAGTATATGCGGCGGTATATTTGGTATTTTATAAAAAGAAGATGACCAAACTCTTCTATTCCATTAACCTTGCGGTATCGGGTATATTACTTCTGCTTTTCGCAATTGCTGTATGTTCCTTGAGAAAAGATATCTTCTATTTTGGCGAGTATTCATCTGTGTATTTTACTTTACATCTCGTAGCAATTGGAGCTTTTGCTTATTTCTACTTTAGGCTATATAACAACATTCAGTTGCTTTCCGTCGAAAGTTATAAATGGGTACACGCGTTGTTATTTGCTTCGCTAGTACTGCTTTCGTCAGTAGAACTTGATAACCTCGTTGTATGGATGGTTAGTACAGAAGAGGCTTATAAAGCTGTTTTATCGGATGTCCATGCCTATGGTTATCCAATCCTTTGGGGCTTGATGGCGATGTTGCTCATGATTATTGGTATGAATAAAGAGAAAGCAGAATTGAGAAAGCTATCATTAATCAGTTTCGGGATTATCATATTGAAATTCTATTTATATGATGTTTGGCGCATGAATCAAGGTGGAAAGATTGCATCTTTTGTCGTGTTAGGGGTAATCCTTTTAGTGGTATCTTTCCTCTTAGAACGCATTAAATTATTGCTAAAAGATAAAGAAGAGCAGCATCGTGAGCAATAGAATAAGTCTCTTGTTTTTATTGCAATTAAAAGAGTTAGACATGAAAAAAATACACAAGATAGCAGTAGCTTGGATGGTAGGGAGTACTTGTTTGCTGAGTATATCACAGGGATATGCTCAAACTAAAACGTATAAGGCCAGTCTTCCTCCTGTAACAACGAGTGGATATTACTCGATTGAATTGGATAATCGATTAGTAGGGAATGCTAAAGCAGATTTGTCCAATCTTCGTATTTTTAAACAAGAACAAGGAGAAGCTATTGAAGTTCCTTACTTTATTCGGGCAGTACAGCCAACATCTAAAGAAACGAAGATGGTTGAGTACCCTTTGATGGATCGCGTAGAAAGAGATAGTATCAATCGCTTTGTTATTCACAACCCAGAAGAAAAAAAGAGTACCGATTTTTATGTTACTATAAATAAAGCAGATGTTGCAATTATGGCTTCAGTAAGAGGAAGTAACAATAAGAAAGATTGGTTTATTGTCAAACAGAAAACACCTATTTATACCTATACCTCGTCCGAAAGAGAAGAGGAAACCTTGTTTGTTTCTATTCCCGAAGGACGTTATCCTTATTATGAGATGGAGCTGATTAACAATCAGTCAACTCCTTTGAAAGTAAATAAAGTAAGTACAGTAGTTGGGACAAAGACGTATGGTCAATTTAGCCCAATGCTGTTGCAATATGATCAGAGTATAACCCATTCGAAAGAGAAAAAAACGATAGTGTCGTTTGTGCCTCAGGAGCTGAACTATAAATTAAATAAAGTAGTATTAGAGGTGGAATCACCACGAGATTACTACCGCAAGGCTGTTTTAAGAGATTCAGTAACGAAAGTAGCTGTTCCTCTTGTGCTATCTTCTAAACAAAGAAATGAGTGGATTTTGGATGATGTATTGGTTCGCAATCCCTATTTAGAAATTGAGAATGGGAATAATATTCCACTTACCATCCAATCGGTTCAACTCTATTCCTTAACTCGATTTGCTACAGCCTATCTTGAGGCAAATGAAAGTTATGACATAGAAGTCAATAGTGCAACAAAAGGCTCACCAGAATATGATATCACTTATTTTAAAAATGATATCCCTTCGAATTTACCTCTCGTTCAGACGCAAGAGTTTAAGGTTGTAACAGCGGTAAAAGAAGAAGCGAATGAAGAGCAAAGCAATCGAGATCGTCTAAATAAAATACTATGGGCGGTCTTAATTGTTGTCGGATTATTTATTGTCTATATCTGTTATAAAACCTTTCAGAAATTAGAGAAATAAAAGAAGAAAGGTCTAGAAACAAAAAGCAGCAGTCACTTGTAGTTGGCTGCTGCTTTTTGTTTTATCTCTTAGCTGGTTTTTTATTCGGTTTCGTCGGATTGGTTGACGTTTTCTGTTTAGGAACAGCCAATAAATCTATATCTTGATTGATATCCCAGTTTGCGCGAACATCAATTGGTTCGTCTGTATAAAAGGTTTCCTCTGGTTGACATCTATCCCAATAGTATCCCGTATCCCATTTGCCATTTTCATTGTCGTCATAAACGATGCGCACATAATATTTACGCGGTGATAATAAATCAAAGATGACCGTTTGCGGTTCTTTGATGATTTGCGTTGCATATACTTTTTCTTGTTCGTCAATCAGTTCTACAATGATCGGATAGCGTTTAACCGATTTTAAATTGAGATTTAAATTTCCATAATCACTGTGCTTGGTTGTTTTCAACGCATAGCTTAGTGTATCGTTAGCATAGCCAAAAACATCTGTTAACGCTTTAGGTAACAATTGAATGGCATATAATTCTTCTTGATTTTTCTCAAATAGTAAGGATACTTTTTGCTCGTCTAATATTTCCTGAACTTCAAAAGCAACAGGAAGAGAATCCTTGTTGATAATTTGAATCAAATTCTTATTTACGGTCGCAATAGGTGTGGTTGTTTTTAAGGTGAAATCTTCCTTGAAGTCAATGTTATTATTCTTCGCTGTCACACTTAAGGTATCAATTTCCTTCATTTTTGCACGAGGACGTACCGTAAAGGTCTCCAAGTAATCTTCTTTGCTAACAGCAATATGAAGTGAATCCGCAATGACCTTAGGGAACCAAACCTGAAGGGAATCTTTTCCTTCTAATGGTGTATATACGCTCTGGATTAAACTATCATTTTTAGATACTTTAATTTTTACTCCCTCTTTATTACCCTTATAAGGCAAGTACCATTTGTTTTCAGAAATTTGAGCAGGGCGTTTAGCCGTAAACTTTTCTTCTGATTTGAATAGTACTAGATTGTATTTTTTATCTGTAGGAATTACAATCGTATCCAAGATAAAAGCAATCTTATCTTGATCGGAGTTGAACATATACGTATTCGTTTTTTGTTTTAACGCAACAGCATAATATGTTCCTACTTTGATATTTTCAATAGAAAAAGTCGTTAGAGAATCCAGTGTATTGGTGATATACAAGGGTTTCTCTTTGTAGACGGTCGAATCTTTAAATGTCGTGGCATCATATAACATAACATTGACAAAGTTGTCTGTTTTTAGCTGATGAGCGGATTGTATGGTTCCTTCTAATTTGAGTGAATCAATATAAGTTCCGGTTGAGAAAATATATTTAAATTGAGGCAATACATTTCCTTCGTTATTATCTGTTATGGCATCTCCAAAATTGAAACTATAAGTCGTATTGGGATATAGTGTATCCCTAAGCTTAATTGTCATGACCTTTTTAGGACTTCCCATAGGTGAAATATCAGGATTGTTCTTCAATGGTGGAGAAACAATTAAATTCTGATTGGCATTTTTTAATTTGATGAATTCATCAAACTCAATTCTAATTTCATCCTTATCAAAGTTGATCGAATAATTTTCAGGATAACTTTTTAATACAACAGGAGGTAAGGTGTCCATCGGTCCACCTGAAATATAGCCTCTTTTAGCACAATTAGAAAAACAGGTTACACATAGAATGAGTAAACAAGTAAAAAAATAAAGACGAAACTTCGACATAGTTTTGTTTTGAAAAGGCAAAGTAACAATTATATTTTTTACTTAGAAAATATCAGCCCCTAAAAACTTTATTTTGTGTACGCTAAACACAAAATACTCACCTTGCTATCAGGGATTTGTAATAAAAGCCTTGCACAAGTTTCTAGGGTGCTACCTGTAGTTAGAATGTCATCTAGTAGCAAAAAGTGTTTCCCCGCCAAATCAGCGGTGGATTGCAATTGAAAAACCGTAGGTTTCGCTTGTATGCGTTCTTGAAAGCTCTTTGTTGTTTGTGAGGCTGTTTGTTTTGCTTTGATTAAAACGGATGGATGGAGTGGGACTTGAAACCGCTGACTTAAGGCTTTTGCAAATCCATCTACCTGATTGTAGCCCCGTTGACGTAGCTTTTTTCGATGCAAGGGCACGGGAACAAGGAAATCGACCATGGGAAACGCCTGGGATTCCGCAAGAAATTCTGCGTATAAACGACCAAGAGTAAAACCAATTGCTGGTTGGTTGTTGTATTTCAATTGATGAAGGAGATTGGAAACAATGCCATTTTTGGCGTAGTAGAACAAACAACTTGCCTGCTGTATTTTGACTTTGCCATAGAATTTCCCCATGGCTTCGTTAGCGGTATGCAAATGGTGGTTGGTAAAGGGCAAGGCTGCTCGACAAGCCGTACAAAGCAATTCTTCTTGAGCCAAGAGAATGGTAAAACAACCAGAGCAGCTTTTCGGAAAAAGGAGATTGATGAAGTCTTTGAACATAAAAAAGGGGTTTGTTGACTTAAAAATAACAGAAATCGGAGGAATAAAAAACCACTTTAAATGAAAGCAACCAATATCTTTGTAATGTATAAGCAAAAAGTAAAACTGTATGGAAAAGTTAATAATCATCTTAAAGCAAATGGTGGATCAAGGAAAACACGTAGAGGCTCGAAGATTAGCAGAAGAGATACAAGTACGATTAAAGATGATGATTGATTGTGCTGAAACAGATGAAGAATTGGTGCGTTTTGCCAAGATGCAAAAGATTGTAGGCGATTTACAACAACAACTAGATGCTTAACGATATGGAATGTCCTTGTGGTAGTGAACATAAATTAGCGGACTGTTGTATGCCTTTTCTTCAAGGAGCACAGTACCCAACAACAGCAGAAGCTTTAATGCGTTCCAGATATACAGCGTATGTAGTAGCCAATGCAACGTATTTGATTGATACGACACATCCGCGAACGCGTCATCTGTATAGCAAAAAATCAATTTTGCAATGGGCCAAGGAAAATCAATGGATGCGATTGGAAATTGAATCAGCCTCCGCTTTACAAGTTGTGTTTCGCGCCTATTTCAAAGACACAAAGGGGCAGGAACACCAACATTATGAAAATTCAACCTTTGAATTTTTAGGTGAAAAACTGTACTATGTGTCGGGTACTTTCGAAGAGTAGTACAATCCTAGATTAGGATGCAAAAGAATAAATCAAAGTAGTGTAAGCAAAGAAAAAAGTTATGAAACAAACAAGAATTGAAAGTGATTTACTAGGAGAAATTGAAGTTCCAATTAATGCCTATTACGGTGTGCAAACCCAAAGAGCCATTGCTAATTTTGCAATTTCGAAGCAAAAGTTAGCAGATTATCCGTCTTTTATTAAAGGATTGGCGTTGGTAAAATGGGCGGCAGCTAAGACTAATTATGAACTTCAACTCTTAGATTCAACAATATATCAAGCCATTGAAACTGCTTGTAAAGAACTAATAGCGGGTCAATTCCATCAAGATTTTCCTATTGATATGATTCAAGGGGGAGCGGGAACGTCTACGAATATGAATGCCAATGAAGTGATTGCTAATCGCGCCTTGGAAATTCTAGGTCATGCGAAAGGAGAATATCAGTATTGTTCACCGAATGATCATGTGAATTTATCTCAATCAACGAATGATGCCTACCCAACGGCATTTAAAGTGGCGTTATTTGAGATGAATCAACGCGTTGTACTGAGCTTAAAAACGCTCGTTCAAGCCTTAGAAGAAAAAGAGGTTGCGTTTCAGGATATCCTTAAAATGGGACGTACGCAATTGCAAGATGCTGTTCCGATGACTTTAGGACAAGAATTTGGTGCTTTTGCATTTACGTTAGCACGTGAAATCAATAAATTGGAAGAAGCGAGTCTTTCGTTTTTAGAAATTAATATGGGGGCTACGGCTATTGGAACAGGACTAAATGCAGTTCCAGGGTATGCGACTTTATGTGCTCAGAATTTAGGAGAGCTGATGCAGCAACCTGTAGTTTCAGCAGCCAATTTAATCGAAGCAACATCCGATACAAGTGGATTGGTGGCGTATTCTAATGCATTGAAAAAAGTTGCCATTAAGTTATCCAAAATGTGTAATGACTTGCGTTTACTATCTTCTGGACCGCGCACGGGATTGGCTGAAATCCAATTACCCGCAATGCAACCGGGGTCTTCTATTATGCCAGGAAAAGTAAATCCTGTTATTCCAGAGGTTGTGAATCAGGTGTGTTTTAAAGTAATCGGAAATGATATGACAATTACGATGGCTTCGGAAGCTGCACAGTTGCAATTGAATGTAATGGAACCTGTTTTGGTACATAGTTTGATGGAATCTATGGAATGGATGATTCAAGCTATGGATACTTTACAAGAGAAGTGTATCAAAGGAATTCAAGCGAATGCGGATCATACAAAAGAACAAGTATTACAGAGCATCGGAATTGTGACTGCTTTAAATCCTTACATTGGATATAAAGCGAGTACCAAAATTGCCAAAGAAGCACTGGAAACTGGAAAAGGAGTCTATGATTTAATCCTCGCTCATCAGTTGATGACTAAAGAGCAATTGGATGAATTATTGGACCCGAAACACATGCTTGCACCACATGGAGTAACCAAGTAAGTGTAAGAAAGTGTAAAAAGAAATCAATCGTTTTAGTTTTTTTTGTAAATTACTAGTATGAGAGCTGTAATTATTGGCGCTACAGGAGCCGTTGGAAAAGTATTAGTCCGTCAACTATTGTGTGACGAGCGCTATCATTTTGTCGAAATTTTTGTACGTAGCCCTTGGGATATTCAACATCCTAAGCTGATTTGTCATGTCGTAGATTTTGAACAAATGGGACAATGGCATCATCTCATTGAAGGCGATGTCGCTTTTAGTTGTTTGGGAACAACCAAGAAGCAAGCAGGAGGAAAAGCAGCACAATGGCATATCGATTATGATTATGTGGTTCAATTTGCTAAGTATTGTAAGGTTAAATCAATCGAAACCTTCGTTCTAGTTTCATCCAAAGGAGCAGATTATCGCAGTAAGGTATTTTATCTTTACCTGAAAGGCAGAATCGAACAAGCGATTGCCCAATTGCATTTTAGTCGTACTATTATCATCCGACCAAGTTCGCTAATTCGACCGAATTCCGATCGTGGAGGTGAAAAAATAGGCGTAAAGGTATTGCTGTTTCTCAATCGATTGGGTTTGTTTAAATCGTATAGCCCAGTAGCTGTTTCTAAAGTAGCTGATCGCATTCGAAATGAAGCTGTAGAACACGTCACGTATAATTTAGTTGTCATTGAAAATGATGAAATATAATATAGAAAAAGGGTTTGCTATCAATAGCAAACCCTTTTCATTTTAAAGATATATAAAGGATTAGTTAGCCTTACTGAATTCTAAATTCACTGTAATATCAATCTCTTTTCCAATAGCTTGTCCTGTTGGATCATACGCTACGTCAAAGTCAAAACGGTTGATTGTCGTTGTCGCTTGAAAACCAAGTTTTGTATTTCCACTTCCATCATCTGCTAATAAACCACCATATACTAATCGGAAGGTTACAGGTTTTGTGATATTTTTAATTGTTAAGTTTCCTACTAGTTCATATTTATCTTTTCCTGTTTTCTTGATTGATTTTGTGTCAAATTTCATTGAATTGAATTTTGCAGTATCAAAAAAGTCCGCCGATTTTAAGTGGTTATCGCGCATTTCAACACCTGTATTGATGCTGTTTGCATCTACAGTAAAGCTGAAGGTTCCTTTTGTCAAATCTTCAGGGTTTCCTACAAACGTTCCTTCGTATTTGTCAAATTTACCATCAACAAAAGAAATACCTAAGTGTTTTACTGAAAAGTTTAGGAACGAGTGCATTGGGTCAACATTCCATTTCGTTTGTGCAAATGAAGTAACTGAGAATAAGGTAGCTACAACGAGTAAAGCTAATTTTTTCATATCTATTATATTTTGTGATTATCAATAATACAAAGATAGGGATGTTCTGATTAATAGAGACTTAACCTACATTAAGAATAAAAAAAAGTTCCTCAACATTCGTTGAGGAACTTTTTATATGGAATAACAATGATGGATTACATCATTTTTTTTAACCAATTTCTCATTGATACTTCTTCGTTGATGATATTGCGTAAATCTGCAATTGCAACGCGATCTTGTTTCATTGTATCTCTGTGGCGAATCGTAACCGTTTTATCTTCTAATGTTTGGTGATCCACTGTAATACAGAAAGGAGTTCCCAAAGCATCTGCACGGCGGTAACGACGTCCTACTGCATCTTTTTCATCATAAGCGACATTGAAATCCCATTTCAAGTCTTCGATAATCTCTTGTGCAATTTCTGGTAAACCATCTTTTTTCACTAGAGGGAAGATTGCTGCTTTTGTTGGTGCTAAAACCGCAGGTAATTTCAATACGGTTCTTGTTGTTCCATCTTCTAAAGTCTCTTCCTGAAGTGATTTAGAGAAGATAGATAAGAACATACGATCCAATCCTACTGATGTTTCTACAACATAAGGAACATAAGATGAATTTGTTTCGTTATCAAAGAACTGTAATTTTTTACCTGAGAATTGCTCGTGTGCTTTTAAGTCAAAGTCTGTACGCGAGTGAATTCCTTCTAATTCTTTAAATCCGAATGGGAAGTTGAATTCAATATCGGTTGCAGCATTGGCATAGTGCGCTAATTTTTCGTGATCGTGGTAGCGGTAGTTTTCTGCGCCCATACCTAAAGATAAATGCCATTTTAAACGCGTATCTTTCCAATACTCGTAATATTTCATTTCCTCTCCTGGTTTCACGAAGAATTGCATTTCCATTTGCTCAAATTCACGCATACGGAAAATGAATTGACGTGCTACGATTTCATTACGGAATGCTTTTCCTGTTTGGGCAATACCAAAAGGAATCTTCATACGTCCCGTTTTTTGAACGTTTAAGAAGTTTACAAAAATACCTTGAGCTGTTTCAGGGCGTAGATATAAATCCATTGCCGTATCTGCAGAAGCCCCTAATTTTGTACCAAACATCAAGTTGAATTGACGTACTTCCGTCCAGTTTTTAGAACCTGTATCAGGATCAGCGATTTCTAACTCTTCGATAAGTGCTTTTACATCAGCCAAATCTCCTGTATCTAAACCGCGAGCCATACGCTCTAAAATTTCTTTTTTCTTTGCGTAGTATTCTACAACGCGTGGATTAGTCGCAACGAATTGCTCTTCATCAAAAGCTTCTCCAAAGCGCTTTTTCGCTTTTTCAATTTCTTTTAATGCTTTTTGGTGTAATTTTTCACAGTAGTCTTCAATTAAAACGTCTGCTCTATATCTTTTTTTACTGTCTTTATTGTCAATTAAAGGGTCATTGAATGCATCAACGTGACCTGAAGCCTTCCAAGTGGTTGGATGCATAAAGATTGAGGCATCAATTCCTACAATATTTTCGTGCATTTGTACCATGGATTTCCACCAGTACTCTCTAATATTTCTTTTTAATTCTACACCGTTTTGAGCATAGTCATATACTGCGCTTAAACCATCGTATATTTCGCTAGATGGAAAAATGTATCCATACTCTTTTGCGTGCGAAATAACATTCTTAAAAATATCATCTTGTTTTGCCATAGTGCAAAAGTAATAAAAGACTTTAAGATTAAAAACTTCACCACAAGCTATTTGCTGTTAATAATCTTAAGTTTATTGGGTTACTATTATAATTGCTTGTTGTTCTTTAATTTTTGTGCCTGATAAGCCGATAAGATACGCATTGTATTTTCAAGATGACCGGATTGATTCCAAGCATCATGCCCTGGAATAATCACTTTGGCCTTTTTGAATTTGCGCTTTACGGCTTTGATTGTCGCAGGCCAAGCTTCTACATTGCCATCGACGATATTGCCAATAGTCGTTGCCTCTGCACTTTTAATCAAACAACCACCGTATAAAATCGCTTCTTCTGGAAACCAAACCACCGTATTATCTTTACTATGACCTTCTCCCAAGAAGTATACTTCTATTTTTTCTTTGCCCAAGTTGAACTGCTTTGTTGAACCAAAAGTAAAAGTCGCTTGTGGTTCATTGCGCTGTTTTAAGATTTCGTTGGTCAAAGCATAAGTATAGGTTTCTGCTCCGGCTTTATTGAAATAATCAAGTCCACCCGAACGATCTTCGTGGAAGTGTGTGGTAATGACCCATTTTATTTCTTTGTTATGTTCACGTCTAATGTGTTCTACTAAAGGAACATACTGATCTTTATCCCAAGGGGTGTCAATGAGAATTACTCCTTCATCTGTCACTACATACAAGGCATTGGAAGAATATTCGACGCCTTGAAATACTTGGTAGGTCGTATAGACATACATATGATCGTTTAACGGCTCAATTTTTAATTTATCCGATTGAGGATAGACCAAAGTGGAGAAAATCAGTAAAAATAAACTGCTAAAGTAGTGGTACATAAATGGAACTTAAATTAGAAATAGAAAAATAAAACTGATCCCTTGTTTTGAATAATGGATAAGAGAGTACAAAAAATAACCAACAAGGAGGTGTTTTCTTGCGTAAGTGTCTTATGGGAACAAAAATAAGAAAATCGTTTAAGATTTGAAACTGCGGGAAAAGCATTTTTGAGTGAAATTTAGATGATTTATTGTATTAAATCATAAAAAAAGTCCAGCCTAAGCTGGACTTTTCGTTTTATTCTTCGTCTTCTGTATTTCTTAATTTCATGAGCAGGGTATAAGCTCCTTTCGAAACAATGGTTTTATTCATTAAGGCATCTGCATGAAGAATAGCCGTGAAGCCATTTTCAGTTTCTCCAACTTCAACAGCAGTTAATTGATAGGTCTGTTTACCTGTTACTACAAAAACAAAGTGTTTTCCTTCAAAATAGACCACACTCTCTTCCGGTAAGGCCTTGGTTAAGGAAGAATGCGTGTCAATTTCTGCATTCATATACATTCCTGGTAAAAGGTTTTTTTCAAAATTTTCAAAATGACAGTGTACTTCAGATGTTCCCTCTGTATTGACATCCATGCTAATGAGTACAATCTCTCCTTCGTATTTCTTCGTTGGGTTGTTGTTCGTAAAACTTACCACGCGTTGTCCTACTTCTAGTTTGTCTAAGTCTTTCTCATAGACTTTTAGATTTAAATGAATATCGGTGGGGTCAATGAGTTCAAACATGACATCAGAGGGGGTAACATATTTCCCGATGTTCACATAAGTATTGCTTACAAAACCATTGATTGGACTGTAAATAGCAATAGATCGACTAATTGAATTGTACGTCAAGGTATTGGGATTGATGTTAATCAAACTCAACTGTTGTACTAGGGCATTCATCGCAATGCGCTGAGTATTCATTTCTGCTTGGGCTTGCTGCATGACTTTATCACTACTAGCTTGACTTGCATTTAGGTCTTTCTGGCGTTGGTAATCTAATTTTGCAAATTCATACTTGTCTTTAGCGATGAGGTAATTTTGTTGCAATTCAATGTAACGCGGATCTTCCATGATGGCAATTTGCTCGCCTTTTTTGATGTGCATACCAGGCATTAATTTGGTTTGCTTGATATACCCGCCTAGTGGATTGGTTACTGAAATTAAGTTCTGTGGGGGAACATCAATTTTTCCATTTAATTTCAATACAGTAGCAATGGTATGTTCTTGGATTTTAGTAGTTGCTAAATCAACGTGCTTGAGTTGAGCATCCGTTAATTGTACGATATCCGTTTCTTCTTGAATTTCCATTTCTGCTGTAGCCGTTTCTTTGTCTTTGCATTGAATGAACACAGTGGATAAGGAAAGAGCTACCATTACAATAGAAAATCGGCGAATAGTTTTATATAAGATAGACATAAGGCTAGTTATTTGAAGTTAGATAATTGATTTGGATGACTGTGTCATTGTATGCTTTCAATGAGTCAAAGTAGTTACTTAACAGTTCTAAGGCTTGATTGGTCAGCATTACATATTCAAGATAGTTGATCTCTCCATTGACGAATTGCAATTCTGCCGTTTTCATAATCACATCAGCGCCTTTCGGGGCCTGTTGTTCATAACTTGCTAGTATTTGTTGACTACTGTTGAGGGTTATCAACAATTGTTGATAACGATTGACGATATTTTGTTTGGTCATCGTTAATTCTGCTTCTGCTACTTTTTCTGCTTCTTTGGAAGCACGTATTCTTCCCTTTTGACCAAAATCAAAGAGCGGTAAGGTTAAACCAACCTGAAAAGCATGAAAACGATCGTTTCGATTGTAATATACATCATTGGCTGCTAATCCCATAAAACTGCTGTTGTTATAGACCAACTGAATCGTAGGTAATAGCTTTGATCGCTCTAACTGGGTTTGTGCCTGTGCAATTATGCTATTTTGTTCTGCTATCTTTAGCTGTGGATTGTAATCGAGGTCTTGTTCTAATCCCAATAACTCTACTTTGTTTCCTTCTAATACAGGAAGCAAATCCTCTTCTGTGTTGAGTAAATAGTTCAATTGCAATTTAGCTAGACTCTTCGCTTGTGCTATTTCACCTAGTTGCATTTGAATTTTAATTAATTGATTTTTAGCTGTGGTTTGTTCTAGTACTGTACTTTCTCCTTTTTGAAAGCGCAACGTCGCCTTGTTGTAAAAAGAGGTATACATGCTATCTGCTTGATGTAGTAGCTGTTCTTTTTCATTCCAATAGAAATAATCAAAAAAACTTTGTGTAACTTCTTTTTTGATTTCAACTGTTTTGAGCTCTAAATCGAAAATACTCTTTTGCCATGTTTTCTGATAGACCTTTTTTTGTTTGTTGTAAATCGTTGGAAAGGCAATATCCTGACTGATGCTAAATTTGTTGTCCGTATAAGGGCCGTTAATCTGTCCGAATTCACCTGCCACTGTTGTTTGTGGAAGGTCCGTGGCTGTATGGATAAACGCTTTAGCGAAGGCAGTACGCAACTGTTCTGTGCGAATGGCGTGGTTGTTGGCCATCGCGCGTTCAATCGCATCGTTTAAGCCGATTGGAGTTTGAGCAAAGGTTTGGTTTGCTGTTAAGAATAGTAAACCAATCATTACTGTTAGCGTGCTTACTTTTTTCTTTTTGAAGAATGAAAAGTTCAGCTTTTGTTCAAAAGTGATGTATAATAAAGGCAAAATAAATAAAGTTAAGAAAGTGGCGAGGATTAATCCTCCAATTACTACGGTTGCCAAAGGGCGTTGTACTTCCGCTCCAGCGCCATTACTCAGTGCCATAGGAAGAAATCCAAAGGAAGCTACAGAAGCAGTCATCAAGACTGGGCGCAAACGACTTTTTGCTCCGCGAACAACGACATATACAATATTGGTATTCCCCGATTTTCGCAAGCGATTGAATTCAGCAATTAATACAATCCCGTTTAATACGGCAACTCCAAATAAGGCAATAAAACCAACCCCCGCACTGATACTAAAAGGCATCCCCCTTAATGCGAGTAGAAATACACCTCCAATAATAGAGAGTGGAATGGCAGTGAAAATCATCAGACATTCTTTGATATCGCGGAAAGCAAAGAACAGCAAGACAAAGATGAGCACTAAGGCCAAAGGAACGGCAATGGCTAAGCGTTCTTTCGCTTCGTTTAGATTTTCAAATTGCCCACCATAGGTAATGCGATAACCCGTAGGAATTGTAATTTTTGCTTCTACTTTTTGTTGTAATTCTTCAACAATACTCTGAACATCACGGCCTTTTACATTGAAACCAACAAAAATACGACGTTGTGCATTTTCACGTTGAATTTGATTCGGTCCTTCTTTGATCTCAACAGAGGCCAATTGACTCAATGGAATTTGGGATCCAGATGGAGTAGGGATTAGGATATTGCGGATTTGTTGAATGTCTTTTTTACTTTGTTCATTCATACGCACCACAATGTCAAATCGCTTCTCGCCTTCATACACCATACCTGTACTTTGCCCTGCTAGGGAAGTATTGACAATGCGATTGACATCACTAATAGACAAGCGATGACGAGCAATAGCCGCACGATCATATTCAATCAGTAATTGCGGCATTCCTGTAATTGGTTCTACATATAGGTTTGTTGCACCTGAAATGGTATTGATGATTTGTCCAATTTGATTGGCAGTTGTCGCTAAGGTGTCTAAATTATCTCCAAATACTTTGACTACAACATCTTGTCGAGCTCCTGTCATAAGCTCATTGAAGCGCATTTGCACAGGAAATTGGAACCCCACGGTAATTCCAGGGACTTCTTCCAGTGCATGTGTCATTTTTTCTGCTAATTCAGGGAAAGAAGAAGCTGAAGTCCATTCTTTTTTATCTTTCAGGATAACCATCATATCTCCTGCTTCCATCGGCATGGGATCGGTCGGTACTTCACTGTTTCCAATTTTAGTCACTACTTTTTCTACTTCTGGAAATTGAGTCACCAAGATATGCACGGCTTTTTGTGTGCTTTCTATGGTTGTAGTAAGATTACTTCCATTTAATACTTTGGTATCTACTGCAAAATCTCCTTCTTCTAAGGATGGAATAAATTCACCTCCTAGGGTGGATAGGATATAAATCGCACTTACAAACAATAAACCAACGATAGCATAGATCGTTTTAGGAATTTCCAATACCTTCACCAAGGCACTTTGGTATACTTTTTCCAATTTTGCCATAAAACGATCGGCAAAATTAGGTTTTGTGCTTACTTTTCTACTCAAAATAAGGGAACTCATCATGGGCACATACGTCAAGGAGAGTAAAAAAGCACCCAATAAGGCGAAAGCTACGGTTTGGGCCATAGGCTTAAACATTTTTCCTTCAATCCCTTGTAACGTTAAAATTGGAATATAAACAATAAGAATAATGATTTGCCCAAATACCGCGCTATTCATCATCTTTGATGCAGATTGCACGACGGTTTGATTCATTTCTTCTTGTTTGAGCAAGACTTTTTCTTTGAACTTATTGTTGTGACTGAATTGATGGAGGACGGCTTCTACAATGATGACGGCACCATCGATGATTAAACCAAAATCCAATGCACCTAAACTCATGAGGTTTCCACTTACGCCAAATAAATTCATCATCGAGATGGCAAATAACATGGCTAAGGGAATAATCGAAGCTACTAATAATCCTGCACGGAAATTACCTAAGAATAAAACCAGTACTAAGACTACAATTAAGGCTCCTTCTAATAAGTTGGTTTCAACGGTTCCAATGGCGTTGTTTACCATTTTGGTACGGTCTAAGAAAGGTTCAATAACCACTCCTTTCGGAAGTGATTTTTGAATCTCAGCTACTCTAGCTTTGACATCTTGAATCACGTTATTGCTGTTTTCACCTTTTAGCATCATGACGATTCCACCCGCCACTTCTCCTTGGTCATTATAAGTCATCGCTCCATAACGGGTAGCATGCCCAATCTGTACTTTGGCAATATCGCGAATGAGAATCGGAAACTCCTTGTTTTTTGAGGTAATTGCGATATTCTCGATGTCTTCTACTGTTCCGATTAATCCTTCAGAACGAATGTACAATACCGTTGGGCCTTTTTCAATATAAGCACCCCCAGTATTTTCGTTGTTTTGATTGAGGGCTTCAAAAACATCTTTGATGGTCAATCCATTCGCGTCAAGCTGATTAGGATCAATGGCAATTTCATATTGTTTTAATTTTCCTCCAAAGCTGCTCACTTCGGCTACTCCTTTTACTGCAATCAACTGACGGCGGACAATCCAATCTTGAATGGATCGCAATTCCGTTAAATCAAATTGTTTTTCATATCCTTTTTCAGGGCGGACAACATATTGGTAGATTTCTCCCAATCCGGTAGAAATAGGTCCTAATTCTGGTTGTCCCACTTCTTTAGGAATGTCGTTTTGCACTTGTTGTAAACGTTCTCCTACTTGTTGTCTAGCCCAGTAGATGTCGACATCTTCTTCAAATACAATGGTAATTAAAGACAAGCCGAAACGAGAAAAGCTTCGAATGCTTTTCATCCCTGGGATGTTGCTATTTGCTTGTTCTATCGGGAAGGTAACTAAGCGCTCAATATCTGTTGCTCCATAATTGGGCGCTACAGTAATTACTTGCACTTGGTTGTCTGTAATATCGGGTACAGCATCGATAGGTAATTTGGTCATTTGAAAAATACCAATACCGATTAGGCCGAGTACCATTAAGCCTATGATCAATTTATTCTTTACAGAATATTCAATTATTTTATTTAACATAATACGACTGTTGTACTCAAAAACAAGTCTCAATCCAAGGACGAAATCCAATATAAACCACAGCATCACCGTTCCTTAAACTAGGTGTTTGAGGAAAGACAGACTAAGGTTCATGTGAAATCACGGCACTATTGGATAAATACTGCTATTGAGTTGATACATAAATACGATACAACCACGTCATCTAACTAAAAAGTGATGGACGGGGTAAGGGTCTAGATGTATTAACAGTGTTTCGGCGGTTGCCAAATAGAGGATAAGAAATTACTTTCAAAAACGGTATCGTGAAAGCTTTCCACCGGGGTATTGTTCGTTGGAATTTTGACACGATCGATTTTAAGCATAGTAGGTGGGGTTGTTGCCACAAGATGAATAATAGGAGCGTGGGAAACAAAAGGCAGTTTCTCATCCGTAGGGTCCCCATCTTCTTTGTGGTTATTGTCATAGTGGATTTGTAAAAATCCCCAAATACTCAAATCAGGATTTAATCCCTTGTGTTCAACATAATGCTCCACAAGCAATGGAAATTTCAACAGCTGACCAAATTCAGTTGTTGAAATCAGAAACATAAGCATAAAAAATACGGCTATTTTTCTTTTCACGACGCTTGTTATGAGTTTATTAGATGAAACAAAATTAAGTAATCTTTTCGATTTGACTGACGCAAGGTAGTAATTTGTTCAAATTCAAAATAAGATTTGGCTTAATTCTAATAAAAATCTAATAATTTCTTAACGTAAAAAGCAAGGCATCGAGCCTTGCTTCTACGTGTATTTTAAATCTAGGATAGGGCAGCCGCTGTAAAGGCTAGTCCTAAAAGACCTAATAAGATGAACATGATAACGAAACCAATAAGGGAGATGATTAACCCTGCGATAGCAAATCCTTTGGGTCTTCTGAAAAGACCAACAATAGAAAGAACTAATCCAACTAACCAACACAACCATCCAATAATGGGTAACCATGATAAAACAATGGCAACAATAGATAAGATAAATCCAGTCAATCCGATCGGATTTTTCTCGACTGCAGGTTGATAAAGGGGAGGAGGAGGGGTTTGGTATCCACCGTTTGTAGGAGTTGTAACCGTTTCTTCTTGTTGAACTTCTATTTGGTGCTCCTGATTTTCTTCTGGGTAATTTGTGTTCATAATAGTGTGTTTTTACCCAAATTTAAAACATTTTATTAAATAGTTGTGAAAAATAGTTAATATTTTATTTTAGTTGAGGTATTATGACAAATTAGTTCGACAAATAAGGCATAAAAAAAACTGGCATGACGCCAGTTTTATCATTTATTGTAATGCATTCCAACCTTTTGCTTTGATTGGAATCTTGGTATTGTCTCTTGTGATGAGGTGTACTCCCTCGCTTTCTTGTGTCATATGTCCAATGACTGTTAAGTTTGGATTTCCTTTGATCTTGTCATAATCCTCCATCTTAACCGTAAATAACAATTCGTAATCTTCTCCACCATTAATCGCAATGGTAGTTGAGTCAATATTGAATTCCTCACAAGTATTGATGAACTGTGGATCTAAGGGAAGCTTTTCTTCAAACAAGTTACAACCTACTTTTGATTCAGTACATAAATGCATGATTTCAGAAGATAATCCATCTGATACATCAATCATACTTGTTGGTTTTACATCCAGTTCTGCTAATAATTGTTTGATATCAGTACGCGCTTCTGGTTTAAGTTGTCTTTCGATGATATAATCATAGGGAGACAAATCAGGTTGATTGTTTGGATTAACTAGGTATACTTGTTTCTCGCGTTCTAAAACTTGTAATCCCATATAAGCACCGCCAATATCCCCTGTAAGGACTAATAAGTCGTTATCTTGTGCATTAGTACGGTATACTAGATCCTCTTCTTGTGCTTTACCTAAAGCGGTTACACTGATGATTAATCCTTTTTGAGAAGAAGTAGTATCTCCTCCAATTAAATCTACTTTGTAGTAATTACAAGCTAGTGCAATTCCTTCATAGAGTTCTTCTAAGGCTTCCAATGGAAAGCGATTAGAAACCGCAATGGAAACAGTCACTTGAGTAGGAACTGCATTCATCGCGCAGATATCAGATAGATTGACAACAATAGCCTTATAACCTAAGTGTTTCAATGGAGCATAAGCTAAATCGAAATGCACACCTTCAATGAGTAAATCGGTTGAAACAACAACCTTATCTCCTGTAAAGTCAAGGACAGCCCCATCATCTCCAACTCCTTTTAATGTAGAAGATTGTGTTGTAGAGAAGTTTTTGGTTAAATGCTTAATTAAGCCAAATTCACCCAATTGCTCTACTTGTGTTTTACTTTGATTTTTATTTTCAATCATAATTGTGATTCCTTTTGAAGGGCAAAGTTAAGAAGAAAACTCAACTAGGCCTATATGATTTAATTTTTGCTGTGGTATAGAAAAGACAAAAGCCTTTATTATCAATGAATAAAGGCTTTTGTTTACATTATTTTTAAGAGAATTAAGCTCCTGGTTGCCCTTCCGCTTCTTCTCCTTGATAGCGTTTGAATAAATAGTTGAAATGTGTGAAATATTCGTTGAAATCGCTTTTGAATTGGCTCGCAGTATCCGCTTGCTTATCTTCTTCATCCACAATAGCTACTAAAGTTCTCCAAATCTCTAATTCAGATAGGATTTCATACGCATAATAGTTTTGATCTTCTAAAGAAAGATTTTTGTAGTAAAACAATTTCTCCTTCGATTTTTGAGCTAACTGTTTAGCATATCCTTGCGCTACTTTTGTCTCTCCAATCTTGTAATAGCATTCAACGAATGGAATTACTAATTGGTAATAACCGTAATACTCAATTGGCATATTAGTCATCGCTATATCTAGAATATCTTTTGCTTTAGCATTCTTGCCTTCTTCGACTAATTGTTCTGCTAAACGACCTAAATTAATACGGTAGCTTAAAGCGTTTCTACGTGTTTGAGGATCGTGGTAAATCTTATCACTTCCCATATTACCCCAGTACCATTTCTTCACAGTTTCATACATGCGATCTGAATCAATGATACCCAAATCCAATGGATGTGCATTTTGACCCGCTGATTTAATCGGTACGAGTTTGTAAATTAATCCTTGTAATTGTAAGTAATCTTTCATCCAAACGAAATCGTCATTGTTAAAGCTACCTCCAGAGAAATAAATAGGTCTTTCCCATTTGTTGTTCGCGATAATATCCAACATGATTAAGCGGTGTTTATAAATCGCTTGATCCGTAATATCAATATCAAGAGAAGGTAAGATTTGATCTCTTAAATATGGGGATACAATATTGTTTTTTGCAATCACTGCAGAATCTACAGGAAGGCTGAATTTATTTGTTGGAATGAAGTGAAGGGTTGTCCCTGCTTCAGTGATTCGTTTTGTTCGTTGATCATCAGAGCGAATAACATCTAACAATAAAGATAAGTCAAAACGTTGCTCTGTTTGAGGGTCAATAAGAATAGCATCTCGTTTATTACCCACATATTGATCATGTGTAAATTTGATAGGTAACGGCTCAGAATCATACGCTTTAGCCTTCATCTGGTCAATATACCAATCTTGTGTTAGTAAACTCGTACATACTACACGAACATCCGTACGGTAGCCTTCAATTTCTTGTAGGTACCAAAGTGGGAAGGTGTCATTATCTCCAATAGTGAAAATAATAGCATTCGGATCACACGAATCTAAGTACGCTCTTGCATTAGCTAAAGCAGTATAGCGATTTGAACGATCGTGATCATCCCAGTTTTGTTGTGCTAGTAAGACTGGACCAGCTAGTGTACAAACACTTAGTACAACAGCACTAGCTAGTTTAGGAGAAAGGTATCTTTTTACTCCTTCGTAGATAGAGTAAACACCAAAACCTAACCACATAGCAAAAACATAGAACGAAGGAACAACAGCATAATCGCGCTCTCTAGGTTCAAAAGGACGTTCATTCAAGAACACTTTTAATGCCAAACTTGTAAATAAAAATAGCACTAATAGTACCCAGAACATCTTTGGATCTTTGCGGTAGTTGAATACAATACCTACAATTCCCAAGATAAACGGCAAGAAGAAATACGTATTTCTTCCTTTGTTATTTAATACATCTGAAGGGAGATTATCTTGAGATCCTAAGCGAATTTCATCTAAGAATTTTACTCCACTTAACCAGTTTCCGTGTTCTAAGTCCCCTTGTCCTTGGATATCATCTTGACGTCCAACAAAGTTCCACATCAAATATCTCCAATACATGTACCCAAATTGATAGGTAAACATATAGGACATATTATCAGAGAATGACGGAACTTCGATATCTAAGGCTTGACCATATTGGCTAAAGAAATTATCTAACTCTTCTACACCAAATTCACCACTTGCTAGCTTTTGTTTAACGCCTTGATCAAGGTAGATTAATTTTTCATTGTTGGTATACCCTTGAGCGATATTGAAAGCTAAAGGTTTAGAGTAACGCATATAGTTGACGCGGTGATTCTTATCTGTACTCCACATACGAGGTAAAAAGCCTTTGTGCTTTTCATCGAAGTTTTGTCCCGCATTTTTCCATTCGTTAACTATTACGTATTTACCTGATTTATAATCTCTTTCGTAGTTGGGTTTATCATCTTTCCAAGGATTGTTTTTATCTAAACCAACATAGGCTTTCGTGAAGTATGAATCATAGTAAATACTCTCATCTCCATATTGTTCACGTTGGTAATAGGCTAATAACTCTGCCGCATCGGAAGGCGTGTTTTCGTTAATTGTAACGTTGGCATTTGAGCGAATAGGCAACATTAACCAAGCGGTTAATCCTACACAAACAAATACTAGCGTTAAAATTAAGGTATTAATCATTGCATATCCTTTCTTACGGGTGTAGTATAAACCAAATACCGTAACTCCAATTAAGATTAGGAAGGCAATGATTGTTCCGCTGTTGAAAGGAAGCCCAAGCGTATTGATGGCAAAAATCTCCGTTTTTCCAAAGAAAGCTAAAAGCTTAGGGAAGAAAAATGCAAACAAAAAGAATAGGGCAGCAACAGATGCTATATTTCCAATAATAAAGTTCTTTACAGTAACTTTTTCATATTTCTTGAAGAAGTAGAGTAGCCCAATAGAAGGAATCGTTAACAAAGCCATTAAGTGAACTCCAAATGAACATCCTGCAACAAGTCCGATTAATAACAACCAGCGATTTCCACGAGGTTGATCCATATCATCTACCCATCGCAACCCTAAATACAGAAGGATTGCAGTAAGCACCATGGCAGAAGCATAAACTTCTGATTCTACCGCATTAAACCAAAAACTATCCGTAAAACTGAAGGCTAATGATCCAATAGCCGCACTACCTAAAACCGCAATAGCGTTGGAAGTGTTCCACTCCGATGTTTTGGTTACCATCTTTTTTAAAATGTTGGTCATGGACCAGAACATAAAAAGAATCGTAAAAGCACTTGAAAATACAGCTACCATATTCACAGCTAGAGCAATATGCTGCGGTGAGATAGCGAATAAAGAAAACAAGGCACCTAACATCTGATAAAAAGGAGCTCCTGGAGGGTGTCCTACTTGAAGTTTAGCAGAAGTGGCAATGTATTCTCCTGGATCCCAGAAACTAACCGTAGGTTCTACCGTCAAAGTGTAAGTGATTAATGCAACGAGGAAGCACAGCCATCCACCGATTATATTCCACTTTTTGTAGTTGAATGTTAACATATAAGAATATTCTTGGTATTTTTAATCAATATATACAAAGAAAGTCTTTTTTTATTAGATACGTGTCACATTAAAAAAAAATAATTTTGCGTTTTGTTTTTGGATAATATAAAAAAAGTGTTACTTTTGCCTCCGCAATGCAGAAGTAGATACTACTTTTGAGTCGCAAAGTGGTACTGGCCTATGGTGTAATGGTAACACAGCTGATTTTGGTTCAGTCGTTCTAGGTTCGAGTCCTAGTAGGCCAACAGAAAGCTCCTTGAGAAATCAAGGAGCTTTTTTTTTGGTTATAAGATATGGGAAATGGTTATGAGATATGGGTTAAGGGTTATGAATTAAGGGTTATGAGGTATGGGTCTCACCTTCACACCATCTCATCGTCTCACCTTCTATCTCATGGGTTTATATTTGTTTTGGTATTTGATGAATCTACACTTCGTTTCGATTTCATCGTCTCACCTTCTATCTCATGGGTTTATATTTGTTTTGGTATTCGATGAATTTACACTTCGTTTCGATTTCATCATTCCACCACTCAACCTCTCATCGTCTCACCTTCACACCGCCTCACCTTCTCATCTCCCCTTACAAAATAATATGTTAAAATTTATTTCGCTTTCAATTGATTATTAATGGATTGTAGTAGGAGTCGAACTTGAGCTGATATTATTCTTTCGATAATCTTTGGTAAGTACAGAAATAATGCTACTTTTGCATCCGCAATACAGAAGTAATTTACTTTTGAAAGCAAAGTGGTACTGGCCTATGGTGTAATGGTAACACAGCTGATTTTGGTTCAGTCGTTCTAGGTTCGAGTCCTAGTAGGCCAACAAAAAGCTCCTTGAATTTCAAGGAGCTTTTTTTATGACCTTGTGTGTAAACAAAAAAGGTTGGAATGTCAATTCCAACCTTTTTTTTATCCTTTAAAATTTGGTTTTCTCTTTTCTAAGAAAGCTGTTGTGCCTTCTGTAAAATCTTGTGTATTGAAACACTCACCAAAATGTTTAATTTCTTCATGGTATCCATTTGTACCGTCTCTAAAGTTTGCATTAATCGATTTGATTGCTTTAGAAATAGCCGAAGATGAATTATTTGAAATCTTTTGCGCAATTGTTTTTGTGAATGACAATAACTCTGTTTGCTCTACTACGTGGTTTACTAACCCATAATCCAACGCTTTCTCTGCGTTAATCATGTCAGCGGTCATAATTAATTCCATGGCGCGTCCTTTACCGATTAATTGCGGTAAACGTTGTGTTCCTCCATATCCTGGAATTAAACCTAAAGTTACTTCTGGTAATCCCATTTTAGCATTTGTAGAAGCCACTCTAAAATGACAAGCCATTGCTAATTCTAATCCACCACCTAAAGCAAATCCATTTACAGCTGCAATAATTGGTTTGGAATAGTTTTGAGCGTAATCAAATAATAATTCTTGTCCTTTTGCTGCTAACTGAGAGCCTTCGCTCACGTTAAAGCTTGAAAATTCTTTAATATCTGCACCTGCAACAAAAGCTTTTTCCCCACTTCCTGTGATAATCACAACGCGAACAGCTTTGTCTTCTTCTAATTGGATTAGCGCGCGGTGTAATTCTTCAATAGTAGGCTTGTTTAAGGCGTTTAATTTCGTTGGTCTGTTAATCGTGATAACCGATATATGATCATCCGTTTCAATTAAAATATTTTCATATTCCATATTTCTCAAATTTTTTATTTGGTCAGCGGTAAAGTTACGGTAAAAGTTGTTCCCTTACCAGCTTCAGTTTCAAAGGTAATGGTTCCTTCATAATTTTCTACAATATTTTTGATAATCCCCAGGCCAAGTCCCATTCCACTTGTTTTGGTGGTAAATTTCGGTTCGAATATCTTCGTCTTATCCGCAATAGCAACTCCAGCTCCGTTATCTGTAACGGAAATAATGATGTTTGTGCCATCTTGATAGGCTTTTACAACAACAATCGGACTAGGATTGCTATCTGGAATCGCCTGAATCGCATTCTTTACTAAATTAGTAATAATACGGATAAGTTGTGTCTGATCAATAATGGCGATGATTTCTTTGTCTTCGTGTTCAAAGTAGATAAAATCTTCCGTAAAGATATCCAAAGAAATGCGAATCGTTTTAATGACGTCCAGTGTTTCGTTTTGCTGTGCAGGCATTGAGGCAAAGCTTGAGAATGCGGTGGCAACTGAAGACATCGTATCGATTTGTCCAATTAGTACAGCGGAGTAGTCCTTGAGTTTACTGATAATATCTGGATCGGTAGGGTCAAATTTGCGCTCAAAACTCTGAACCGTTAAGCGCATTGGCGTTAGCGGATTCTTAATCTCATGTGCTACTTGTTTAGCCATTTCTCGCCAAGCCTGTTCTCTTTCATTTTGTGCCAAACGCTGATAGGTTTCATCTAGTTTTTCAACCATATCATTGTAGGCATTAATTAAGTTCGAAATCTCTTTACTTGTGGAGATATCTTCAATTTTCTCATTTTTCTGTCCTAGTTTGGTGCTGGTCATTTTGATACTCAGCTTATTCAAACTCTGCGTAATGTAATTGGATAAAAAGTAAGAAATAGCGATAGACATGATTAACATAATAATGTACACCTGTCCAAATTTGTACATGAAGTTGCGTACTTCACTTTCATAAAATTCGGTTTCCTCTGCATAGGGAATTTTAATAATTCCCAGAGGTTTGAATTTTTGATCTTTGAGGTAGCGATAAGCGGTTCGAATACGCGTATTATCCACCTCTTCTATATCGACAAAGCGCTTGTTTGGCGAAGATTTGATGGTTTTTAAAATGATAATCGGAATATTCGATTGTTCTCCATCAATAGAAAAGCTCCCTTTAGAAGAGAGCAGTAATTTACCCTCGAGATCGTGGATGTGTAATTCCGTATTGTGAATGGAAGCAAGTTCGTGTATCTTGTCTTTAAAAATAAGAGGAAGGTTCTCGGTGTTCAATTCATAAGGAGTTGTCGTCAAAATGTAATTGATGTTTTCCGTAATTGAACCTTCTTTTCGCTCTAATCGGTATTGATGATAAGTACGTGCCTCCTCCTTAAATTGATACACTGAAACAGCGGATATCAATATGGAGGATATGATACTTAAAAAAATTAGAGAAAAAAATATTCTATTTTGAAGGGAGAAACTTTTTAAAAAAAACTTGTCTTTCATTCATTTCCTTTGCGTTGACGAATTTGTTTATAAAGCTTAATACCTATCATTAATAATATAGCCAAGCCTACGAGTCCGACTACACCAAATATCCAGTTGAAAGCATTCTTTAAAAATACTAAAAAAACAACAGAGAATAAAATAATTGTTGCTCCTTCATTCCAAATGCGAAAGAAAGAGGAGGTTTTGGTTAGGGTATTGTTGTTGATTTGCTTGACAAATTGATGACATTTCAGATGATAAGCAATTAAGAATACCACAAACAATAACTTGACATGCATCCAAGGCTGTTGTAATAGATAAGGATTGACTACAAAAAGCGAGATACCAAAAAGCAACGTCAAAATAGCCGCGGGCCAGGTGATGATATTCCATAAACGATTCGTCATGATGCGGTATTGCTTCTTGAGGATGTCTTGCTCCAGTTGTGGTTTCGCATTCGCTTCTACGTAGTATACAAAGAGGCGAACGATATAAAACAAACCGGCAAACCAGCAGACAACAAAAATAACATGGAGTGCTTTTAAATATAAGTAGGCCATATATCTTGTTATTTAGTTTGTTCCCAAGTGGTAATCCAAGTCGCTAGGGCATCGATAAAAGCATCGTTGTCATTTAAGCAAGGAATGGTTTTAAAAGAAGTTCCGCCGTGATGTAAGAACTCGTCATGTGCTTCCATACCGATTTCTTCCAAGGTCTCTAAACAATCCGCAACAAAGGCTGGTGTAACCACAGCTAGGTGTTTAATTCCGTTTTCAGCAAGTTGATTCACCGTTTTGTCTGTTGGTGGTTGTAACCATTTATCAGGGCCTAGTCTTGATTGAAACGTATTGGTGTATTTCCCTTCCGGAATATTGAGTTTTTCAACTACTTGTTTGGTTGTTTCTAAACATTGGTGTCTGTAGCAATGTTGATGTGCCACAGAAGGAGTATTACAACAAGAGCCGTCAATTTTACAGTGTGATTTTGTTGTATCCGATTTGTAGATGTGACGTTCAGGTACGCCGTGATAAGAGAAAAGGACATGGTCCCATTCGTTTTCATCCAAATGTGCTTGAATAGAAGCTGCTAAAGCATCAATGTATTCCTGTTTGTTGTAAAATGCAGGCATACTAGTGATGGTCATGTTAGCAAAGTGTTTTTTGCGCAATTCTTCCGCTAAGACCTCAATGGTTTCGGTCGTAGCCATAGCAAATTGCGGATATAAAGGAATCATAAATACCTCCGTAACTCCTTTGTCTTTTAACTCTTGTAAGCCTGTTTTGATTGAAGGTTCTCCATATCGCATCGCTAAGGCAATAGGTAAGTCAATCTTCTGTTGTAGTTTTTTTTGCTGACGCTGAGAAATAACAATTAATGGAGACCCTTCCGGTAACCATACTTTTTGATACGCTTCTGCTGATTTCTTCGGTCTTGTATTGAGGATAATTCCCTTTACTAAGAAAGCTCGTAGTAAATAAGGCATATCAATGACTCTTTTGTCCATTAAAAATTCATCCAAATAAGGTTTTACATCCTCGGGTGTTGGAGATTTTGGCGAACCTAAATTTACAAGTAGTATCCCTTTCATTATTGATTGTTTGAATTAATTGACATTAAATATTTTTTTGGCGTGATGCCGTATTTCTTTTTAAAAGCAGAGATAAAATGACTGGCAGAACTATAACCAATCTTTAAACCAACTTCGTTTACATTGTAATTACCTTCATCTAGTAATTTGCGTGCGTATTCCATCTTATAATCAAATAAAAAACTGAATACCGAATCGCCGTAAATCTGTTTGAATCCGATTTTGAGTTTTTTGATATTTAATCCAATCTGATCCGCTAGTTCTTGTAGTGTTGGTGGTTCTGTCATTTGTTGAATGATGATGTCTTTGGCTTGTTTAATCTTAAGTACATCTTCTTCATCCGATAAAAAAGGACAGTTATCTATATTTTGTTCCTCGTTATAGTTGAAAACAAGGCTGAGTAATTCGTAAGTTTTCCCTTTATAGAATAAATTCTTTACTGAAGGATGCATGGATGCATTGAGCATTTGTGTTAGTACAATGGCAATGGCAGGGGTAATCTTTTCTTCCGTATAGTACTTCTTCTCTTTGTTTTCTTCCGTTAGAAAGCCAATAAATTCTGCTTCAGATGAAAATAAAGAGTGGAATTTTTTAATGGGAATCATCAAGCAAATAATCGCCGATTGACTCTTTATTTCTAAGTGAACGGGCAATTGTTTTTGAGGGTTATACAAAAGCAATGATTTCTCTTCAGGTAAATCCAAGGTATAGGCTCCGTGGTTGTAAATAAACTGTCCACTGCCTTTTAAACAAAAGTAAAATTGGATAATATCCGTGCCGATTTCCTTGTGGAAACTATAGGGCTGCGGACTAGTATTGTCTATTTTATAAACCGAAAATTCGGGATCTATATTAATTTCTTCTATGGGACTCATAGCGTTATTTTTTTGAAAGGCAAGGAAACGTAATCTTGTATTTTTTATTTAGAATGATTCTATATAAAGTCTTTTGTAACCCTTGCTAATACTGCAAATGTACTGTATTATAATGAAATATTGCTAAATGTTTTTCTTTTTCTTTCAGCGTTATTAATAGTCCTTCTAGCGTTACTTTTATCGAATCATTAGCGTTAAATTTGCTTACTTTTGAAATTGAAATAGGTATGGAAAAAATAGATAAGGTCAAATCAGCTACTTTTTATGCAGTTGGGTTAAGCTACAAAAAAGCGGATGCCGAGATGAGAGGAAAGTTTAGTTTGAGTGAGACGGCCAAAGAAAATCTATTATGTCAAGCGAAAGAAGAAGGAATAGAAAGTTTAATCGTAATCTCTACGTGTAACCGAACGGAGATTTATGGTTTTGCTCAACATCCTTTTGAATTGATCAAACTATTGTGTGATAATAGTAATGGTACGGTTGACGATTTCCGACAAGTAGCCTATGTATGCAAGAATAATGAGGCAATTCGCCATTTATTCCGCGTAGGTACTGGTTTGGATAGCCAAATTCTAGGTGACTTCGAGATTATTAGTCAAATCCGCAATGGTTTTGTATTGGCGAAAGAGCAAGGATTGACAACCAACTACTTTGAACGTTTAGTGAATGCGGTAATTCAAGCAAGTAAACGCATTAAAAACGAAACCGAACTAAGTTCAGGTGCTACTTCTGTTTCTTTTGCAGCAGTACAATATATTATGGACCACGTTCCTGCTATTTCCGAAAAGAACATCTTGTTGTTCGGAACAGGTAAAATTGGACGTAATACTTGTGAAAACTTGGTAAAACATACGCATAACGACCATATTGTCTTAATCAATAGAACCAAAGAACGCGCATTAGAAGTTGCGGGAAAATTCAATTTGGTGGTGAAAGACTACGATAATTTAGAAGAAGAAATCAGCAAATCGGATGTATTGGTCGTGGCAACAGGTGCACAACAACCAACGATTGATTTAACGAAGCTGCAGCTGGATAAACCCTTAACGATATTGGATTTATCTATTCCTAAAAACGTTGATCCTGCAGTTGTCTCTCATCCGATGGTGGAGTTAATCCACATGGACGATTTGTCAAAAATGACAGATAAAACGATTGAGAGAAGAAAAGAATTTATTCCGCAAGCGGAAGAAATTATTGATGAAGTGATGTCGGAATTTGTCGCTTGGACGAAGATGAGAAAGTTTGCTCCGACGATTCATGCCCTAAAAACGCGATTAGAACAAATAAAAGATGGGGAAATTGACTACCATCGAAAAAAATATGAGAACTTTGATAGTGAACAAGCTGAAGTACTAACAATGCGTATTATTCAGAAGATCACAACACACTTTGCTAATCATCTTCGACAAGAGGAAACAGTTGTAGATGATAGCATTGAATGGATAGAAAAAGTTTTTCAATTAGATACAAGACAAAATGGATAGAGTTATTCGTATCGGTACACGCGATAGCGAGCTTGCTATGTGGCAAGCAACAACAGTGGAGAAGGCATTAAATGCTTTAGGATATAAAACGGAATTAGTTCCGGTGAAATCCGAAGGGGATTTGGTTTTAGACAAGCCTTTATATGAAATGGGGATTACGGGTATTTTTACCAAAACCTTGGATGTGGCGATGATCAATAAAAAAGTGGACATTGCTGTACATTCAATGAAAGATGTACCAACTGCTTTACCGCAAGGTATTGTACAGGCTGCTGTATTACAACGAGCAAATACAGTGGATATTTTACTACACAAAGGAGATACTTCCTTTTTAGATCCAGCAGTAGAAGCGATTGTAGCAACGGGAAGCTTAAGAAGAAAAGCACAGTGGCTGAATCGTTTCCCTAAACACACACTCGTGGATTTAAGAGGAAATGTCAATACGAGAATGCAGAAATTGACAGATAACGAAGCCTGGAAAGGAGCAATTTTCGCTTCTGCAGGTCTTGATCGCATCAAAAAGAAACCCAAAGGATTTATTAACTTAGATTGGATGATTCCAGCACCAGCTCAAGGGGCAATGGTGGTGGTTGCTATGGCGGATGATTCTTTTGCATTGGATGCTTTACGTCAATTAAATGATTATGAGGCAGAAATGACGACGCATATTGAACGTCAATTCTTGCGCACATTAGAAGGTGGATGTACGGCGCCAATTGGAGCTATCGCTACTTATAACCAAAAGGAAGAAACGATTGATTTTACAGGAGTTCTTTTGTCTTTAGATGGAAAAGAAAAGTTTGAAATCAATAAGACAGTGCCAATCCAAGAGTGGAAAAAACTGGGATTCTTCGCAGCACAAGAACTTTTGGCTAATGGAGGACAAGCGTTGATGGAAAAACTGCGTCAAGAATTAAAAAGATAAGAAATGCCTACAGTTTTATCAACGCGCCTATTGAGTGATGCGCATCGTCAACTCCTACAAACAGCTGATGTGCAGTGGATGGAAGAGGACTTTATTGCCATAATTCCTCAAGAATTTGCCGTTGAAACTGTGCGTGATATTGTAGTGTTTACTAGTCAAAATGCAGTAAAAAGCGTCTTGAATAATGCGAAGGCAGCGGTGTTGAAGACCAAACCTGCGATTTGTGTAGGAGTGAAAACCAAAGCCTTATTAGAGCAAGAAGGTTGGGAGGTACTCGCTTGGACACATTATGCCAAAGAATTAACAGCAGTAATTGAACGCGATTTTAAAAATAAAAGCTTTTCTTTTTGTTGTGGAAATATTCGACGTGAGGTATTGCCTACATTTTTTAGACAACACAACCTTGTTTTTGATGAATATGAAGCCTATCAAACGGTTAAACAACCCCATCAAATACAACAGAAAATAGATGGAATCTGTTTTTATAGCCCATCGGGTATTGAGAGCTTTTTACAAAACAATTCCATCACAACGGAAGTTTGCTTTTGTATCGGTGATACAACAGCAGATGCACTGAAAGAGATTACAACACAGGTAGTGGTAGCCAGTCAACCGACAATAGAAGCTACCTTAGCAGCTTGTTTAGCATATTATAAATAGTGTCAGCTAAAATTGACGTAATTAAATGGTTTAGAAATGATTAAAAATGATTTATTCTTAAGAGCTTTAAAAGGAGAAACGGTGGAAAGACCACCCGTTTGGATGATGCGTCAAGCAGGTAGATACCTACCAGAATTCCGTGCTTTACGAGATAAATACGATTTTTTTACCCGTTGTAGAATGCCTGAAATAGCAGCTGAGATTACTGTACAGCCGATTCGTATTGTAAAACCAGATGCTGCCATTCTATTTTCTGATATTTTAGTTGTTCCACAAGCAATGAATATTGATGTGGAAATGAGACCTGGAGTAGGACCATGGGTACCAAATCCTATTCGCTCAGCAAAAGATGTGGAACAAGTTATCATTCCTAACATTGAAGAAACCTTAGGTTATGTGATGGATGCCATCAAAGTAACCAAAGAGATGTTGAACGATGAAGTGCCGTTGATCGGTTTTGCAGGTTCACCTTGGACGATTTTCTGCTATGCAGTTGAAGGAAAAGGTTCAAAAAGCTTTGATTTGGCTAAAGGATTCTGTTTCTCTGATCCTGTTGCAGCTCATACATTATTGCAAAAAATTACGGATACCACGATTTTATACTTAAAAGAAAAAGTAAAAGCTGGGGTTAATGCGGTTCAGATTTTTGATTCATGGGGAGGAATGCTTTCTCCAGTTGATTATCAAGAATTTTCTTGGAAATACATCAATCAAATTGTAGAGGCACTAGCAGAGATTACACCTGTTATTGTATTTGGTAAAGGATGTTGGTTTGCTTTGCCAGAAATGGCACAATCTAAAGCATCTGCTTTAGGTGTAGATTGGACTTGTAGCCCAAAAAATGCACGTTTATTTACAGGTGGAGAGATTACATTACAAGGAAACTTTGATCCAAGCCGATTGATGTCGCCAATTCCAACCATTAAAAAAATGGTACACGAAATGATCGATGCTTTCGGAAAAGATAAATATATCGTGAACTTAGGACATGGTATCTTGCCTCATATCCCAGTAGATCACGCCAAAGCTTTTATTGAAGCGGTAAAAGAATACGAACACAAATAAAAAAATAACGCAAAAAGGTTTACGGAAGAGCGTAAACTTTTTTGCTTTTTTATAGGAAGGCTTATGTTAAACAAAGGAGTTAAAAGCGAAGAAGACAGACGTATAGAATCGATTGTCGTAAAACTTTCATCGATTGGATTTGTTCCCGATGATCTAAAGGTAAAGGAAGAAATTGATGCTGAATTAGCTAAAATGGGATTGACCTATGCTATTCTACTTGAAATGGAAGCAACAGCATTAAATGCACATTTACTTCAATTCAATTTCGAATGGGATCGCATGGAGCAGTTTGCAGATGTATTGGTAAACTGGTCAAAACAAGAAGATCAATTCAAAGCCAAAGCTAAAAGTTTATATACATTCATTCAAAATGAAAGCAAAGCCTTTTCATTTGAAAGGATGGCTAAAATAGCTCAACTATAATAGAATAAACGATACAGATACGCTGGTTTAGGTTCAATATGAAAGAAAAATTTTATCAATATATACAACAGCTTCAAGACCAAATCACAACGAGATTAGAAGAAGTGGATGGAGAAGCGAAATTCCAACAAGACTTATGGGAACGTCCCGGAGGTGGAGGTGGAAGAACGCGTGTCATTGAACATGGACGTGTTTTTGAAAAAGGAGGAGTGAATATTTCTGCTGTACACGGGGAACTACCTGTTGCGATGCAAAAGTATTTCAATGTAGGGGATGTAGATTTTTATGCGTGTGGATTGAGTTTAGTTATCCATCCTAAGAGTCCAATGGTGCCAACGGTTCATGCGAACTGGCGCTATTTTGAAATGTATGATAAACAAGGCCAAGTGGTGCGCTCTTGGTTTGGCGGAGGGCAAGATTTAACGCCCTATTATCTCTTTGATGAAGACGCCATCCATTTTCATCAGGTATGTAAAACCGCTTGTGATCAACACGATGTCGCTTTTTATCCGCAGTATAAAAAACAATGTGACGACTATTTCTGGAATGCACACCGAGAAGAAGCTCGCGGAATTGGAGGACTGTTTTTCGATCGATTGGAAGAAACAACCGAAAAAACAACCCAACAGTGGTATGATTTTGTCACTACCGTAGGGAATAGTTTCTTAGAGGCGTATGTGCCAATTGTAGAAAGAAGAAAAATACTAGATTATACAGCAGAACAACGCACTTGGCAAGAAATTCGAAGAGGACGTTATGTTGAATTTAATCTCGTTCATGATAAAGGCACATTATTTGGCTTAAAAACCAATGGACGTATCGAATCCATTTTGATGAGTTTGCCTCCCCATGTACAATGGGTATATGACCATCAACCGGAAGCAGGGAGCGAAGAAGCAAAGTTACTAGACGTATTAGCTAAACCGAAAGATTGGTTGACAGTTAACGGTTGATAGTTAATGGATCCTGTAGGGGTGTATGGCAATACCCCCACGCTTTTATAAAGATGAAAGCAAATGTAGATGCTTATTGGGGTACGCAATCACGTATTCGCCCCTGTACATATTAGTTAGAAATAAAACGACAAAAAGTCTTATCAATAAAAAACCAAATATTATGTTCCCATTACAAAGAGGTAGAAGATTAAGAACAAGTGAGTCCATTCGTAGTCTAGTAAGAGAAACGATTGTAACGCCGCAAGATTTTATGTTTCCCATGTTTATTGCAGAGGGAACGAATGTAGAAGAGCCAATTTTGTCTATGCCAGGAATTTATAGAAGATCTGTAGATTTAACGGTAAAAGAAGTAAAAGAGCTTTATGCATTAGGTATTCGTGCAGTCAATATCTATGTTAAGGTAAGCGATCATTTAAAAGACAATGCGGGGACAGAGGCATGGAATGCTAATGGATTGATGCAAACGGCAATTAAAGCGATTAAAGACGCTTGCCCGGGGATGATTGTGATGCCAGATGTAGCATTGGATCCATATTCAATCTATGGACATGATGGAATTATTGAAAATGGAAAGGTCGTGAATGATGCAACTGTGGATGCTTTAACGCGCATGAGTGTTTCACATGCTCAAGCAGGAGCTGATTTCGTTGCTCCAAGTGATATGATGGATGGACGTGTATTGCGCATGCGTGAAGCACTAGATCAATCTGGATATACTGATGTGGGGATTATGAGCTACTCGGCAAAATATGCCTCTGCTTTTTACGGTCCTTTTAGAGATGCGCTAGACAGTGCTCCAAGAGCAGATGTTGAAATTCCAACAGATAAAAAAACCTATCAGATGGATTATGCGAATCGCATAGAAGCCATCAAAGAAGCCTTGTATGATGTTGAAGAAGGAGCGGATATTGTGATGGTAAAACCAGGAATCGCCTATTTGGATATTGTACGTGAAGTAAAAGATGCGGTGAATGTACCTGTATCAGTGTATCACGTCTCAGGAGAATATGCCATGGTGAAAGCTGCTGCTGAAAGAGGTTGGTTGGATCACGATTTAATCATGATGGAACAATTAACATGTATCAAACGCGCAGGAGCAAGTATCATCTCTACGTATTTTGCAAAAGAAGCAGCCATCTTGCTGAATAAATAAAAAAGAAAGCTCAGATTTTATCTGGGCTTTTTTATTCCCTTGTTTGGGTATTTCGTTGAGATTATTGAGGATAGATGTCGTTTTTTTACATGAAAAGGCGTGATTTGTGAAAGAGCAGACCAAAATTGTTTTTGTACATTTGATACAACAAATAAACAAACAACTCTATGCGTAACTATCTCATCAAAGCGATACCTTTTTTTGCGGCCATTCTATTGGTTTCTTGTGGTAAAAAGGAAGAAAAACAACAAATGCCAGAACCCGTATATGAATCTGAACGTGGTGGAGCAACAGAAATGACTAATGCAGAAAAAATTGCTTTAGGAAAACAAATTTTTGAAGGAAAAGGAACTTGTGCTTCTTGCCATATGGCAGATAAAAAAGTAATTGGACCTAGTATTAGAGAAATTATTGAAATTTACGATAAACACGATGTGAGTCTTATCTCCTTTTTAAAAGGACAAGAAGAAGCGATTGTTGACCCTGCACAATTTATCATCATGCAGGCTAATTTAGAAATCACCAAAAAATTGAGTGATCTTGAATTAGAAGCTTTAGAAGCTTATATGCGCAGCATGTAATGCATCCTATTTTTACAGTTATTGTCATCTAAATAAAAAAGCTTGAGTACCTTTTGGGGACTCAAGCTTTTTTTGTTATCAATAAAAACACGAATGCTTATGCAATTCTATTTTTTGTAAAACTGTTTTTTCAATGCATTATGAGTGGCTTGATGCAAAACCGTAGCGTGTACTTCATCTGGCATATAATCAAAAGTAGAGTGAATCACTGGGTTTTTTTGTAGGTACGAATAAAAACGCTCCGCTACTTCAAACATCATGGCATCTTCTTCTTTGCTAGGCACACCTACATAAACGTTGACAGGGTGTTTAATTTTGTTCAACAAACACACCGTTGTTTCATCTAACAGTTTTTCTTCACCCCACCAAAAGCTTGGACTTACAATAATGTAGTTGGTAAATAGATGAGGATGTTTAATAAGAAGGTAAGAAGACATCAATCCTGCTAAGGATTCTCCAACAACCGTACGTTCTTCGTTGGTATTGTAGTGTTGATCAATATAAGGCATTAATTCACTCTCTAAGAAAGCTGCGTATGGTTCTGCACCCCCATATTGTGGGAAGAATTCTTTGCTATAGCCTACCTTATCTAAGAAATCAATGTTGGGCACAGCAAAAGTAAAATCTCTTCTACGGTTGACGTTTTCGATGCCTACTACAATTGCCTCAGGAAAGCGATTGATCCAAGGCTGAGAATTAACGCGGAAAATACCTGTCAAATGGATAAAGTCCTCTTCTACGCCACCATCTAAAATATACACTACAGGGTATTTAATGGTATCATTAGGTTGATAGTACGGAGGTAAATAGATATTGATGGTTCTCGTTTCATTTAGAATATTGGATTCCAAAGTAATCGATTCACCAATTGTTATTTTTTGTGCTTCTTTTTGTCCAAATGCAACAAAAGCCACGAGACAAAAAATAGGAGCTAGTATTTTGTTTAAAAATGTCATAGGTTATAAATTAATAAATTCAAATGTAAATAAAATGCTGTGGGGAATGGCAATTTGTCCCATAAAAATGAAAAGTTAGAGTAAAGTAATAGTGACGGGAGAGGATGTAATTCATTCCAATTGGCTGAGTATCTATTTGTTCAATTAACGGTGAAATAAAAAAGTTCTTTATTGAGAAACCCAGTAAACACGGGTTATTTAGAAACGTTCTATGGTTTTTTCATTGGTATATTTCGTAATTTTATCCAACAAAAATAAACGAGTAATCCAATGGACTTTATATATCAAGATCCGTATCCAATTCAAAAAGACGATACGAAGTATAAAAAAATCTCTTCTGATTTTGTAAAAATCGAAAAATTAGGGGATCGCGAAATCTTAGTTGTGGATCCAAAGGCTTTAGAAGTTTTATCTGAAGCAGCAATGACTGATGTTTCATTTATGTTGAGAACGGCTCACTTAGAAAGCTTAAAAGCAATCTTAGATGATCCGGAAGCAACAGATAATGATCGTTTCGTAGCCTATAACTTATTGCAAAATGCAGTAGTAGCAGTAGAAGGACAATTACCTTCTTGTCAAGATACAGGAACTGCTATTGTGGTAGGTAAAAAAGGAGAAAACGTTTATACAGGATCAAATGATGCAGAAAGTTTGTCCAAAGGAATTTTCAATACTTACCAAAAGAAGAATTTGAGATATTCTCAAATTGTACCTATTAGTATGTTTGAAGAAAAAAACTCAGGATCCAATTTACCAGCGCAAATTGATATTTACGCAACTCAAGGTCAGAAATACGAGTTTTTGTTTTTAGCAAAAGGAGGAGGGTCTGCAAATAAGACATTCTTGTACCAAAAAACAAAATCGCTGTTGAATGACAAAAATTTGACCGAGTTTATTAAAGATAAAATCATGGATTTAGGAACTGCCGCTTGTCCTCCATATCACTTGGCTTTAGTGATTGGTGGTACATCAGCAGAGGCTAATTTAGCTGCAGTGAAAAAAGCATCTGCAGGCTACTATGATAACTTACCTACTTCTGGAAATATGGGAGGCCAAGCGTTCCGTGATTTAGAATGGGAGAAAAAATTACAGTTAATTTGCCAAGAATCTCATATTGGAGCACAATTCGGTGGAAAGTATTTCACGCATGATGTTCGCGTAATTCGATTACCACGTCACGCTGCTTCTTGTCCAGTAGGATTAGGAGTTTCTTGTTCTGCAGATCGTAATATCAAAGCTAAAATTACTGCAGAAGGATTATTCATCGAGCAATTAGAGGAAAATCCAGCACGTTTATTACCTGCAGTAGCACCTCATTTAGAAGATCCTATTGTTATTGATTTAGATAAACCGATGCAAGAGCAATTGGCTGAATTGACAAAACATCCAATCAAAACGCGTTTGATGTTGAACGGAACAGTAATTGTTGCCCGTGATATTGCACACGCGAAGATTCAAGAGATGTTAGACAATGGACAAGAAATGCCTGAATATTTCAAAAATCACCCAATCTATTATGCTGGACCAGCTAAAACACCAGAGGGAATGCCTTCAGGAAGTTTCGGACCTACTACAGCAGGACGTATGGATCCTTATGTAGACCCTTTCCAAGCCGTAGGTGGAAGTATGATTATGTTAGCAAAAGGAAACCGTTCTCAAGCGGTAACGGATGCTTGTAAGAAGCACGGAGGATTCTATCTAGGATCAATCGGTGGACCAGCAGCTATCCTAGCGAAAGAAAATATCCTAAGCGTTGAGGTAGTTGATTTCCCTGAATTGGGAATGGAAGCTGTCCGTAAAATTGTAGTAAAAGATTTCCCAGCCTTTATTATTACAGATGATAAAGGAAACGATTTCTTCCAAAATTTGTAAAATAGACAAGAACTCAATACGATGAAAAGCTGTCTTACTTCGGTAAGGCAGTTTTTTTTTATTTTGTGTAAGATTAAAACTCTGTTAATTAATTAGTTGGAAACTCAAATTTTCAAATGTTGTTTGTAATTTAATAGGAACTAAAAATATTAAATATGAAAATGTTAGAAAATAAAGTCGCTATTGTTACAGGAGGAGCTTCAGGAATTGGAAAAGCCGTTGTTGAACTTTTTAGTAAAGAAGGAGCGAAAGTGGTAATTGCTGATTTGAATGAAGAGTTAGGGCAAAAATTAGCAGCAAGTATTGGAGCGAATGCACATTTTGTAAAATCAAATGCCGCTTCACCTACGGATAATGAAGCGTTAGTTGCAGAAACCCTGAAAAAATTTGGAAAACTAGATATTGCTGTCAATAATGCAGGGATTGGAGGAGCAACTGCACCAACAGGGGAATATGATATAGAAGAATGGAAAAAAGTAACTTCCATTAACTTAGATGGAGTATTCTATGGAATGCGCTATCAAATTCCAGCCATGTTAAAGAATGGCAGTGGAAGTATTATTAACATTGCTTCGATTTTGGGACAAGTTGGTTTCGCAGGTTCTCCAGCTTATGTAGCAGCAAAGCATGGAGTAGTAGGATTAACTAAATCTGCAGGATGGGAATATGGTACACAAGGCATTCGCGTAAACGCTGTAGGACCAGGTTTTATTGAAACCCCTTTATTGAGTGCTATGGATCCCAAAGTAAAACACTTCTTAGAGTCTCAACATGCCATGCAACGCTTGGGTACACCAGAAGAAGTGGCCGAAATAATCGCTTGGTTAGCTTCTGATAAAGCCTCTTTTGCCACAGGAGGATATTACCCAATTGAAGGAGGATACCTCGCTAAATAATAAATTAAAAAAAGGATGTAGGACATGGAACTACATCCTTTTTTTATATCTAAACATCAGATGTCAATTATTCGAGTAAAAAAAGTAAATTTGCAGCATGCAATTAGAGAAAAAAGACATACGTAGTTTATCTAAAGAACAATTGAGAGATTTTTTTGTTTCTCAAGGGGATAAATCATTTAGGGGGAATCAGGTGTATGAGTGGTTATGGAGTAAAGGAGCTCATTCTTTTGAAGATATGAGTAATCTCTCTAAAGCTACTCGTCAAATGTTAGAAGATCATTTTGTGATTAATCACATTCGCGTAGATAATATGCAAATTAGTTCGGATGGAACGATTAAAAACGGAGTAAAATTACACGATGGATTAATCGTGGAATCTGTTTTGATTCCAACAGAAACACGTACTACCGCTTGTGTTTCTTCTCAAGTAGGTTGCAGTTTGGATTGTGAGTTTTGTGCTACAGCAAAATTAAAGCGTATGCGAAACCTAAATCCAGATGAAATATACGATCAAGTCTTAACGATTGATCAACAAAGTCGCCAGAATCACGGCCGTCCATTGTCTAATATTGTATTTATGGGAATGGGTGAACCGCTGATGAACTACAACAACGTACAAGCGGCGATTGATAAAATTACGTCTGATGAAGGATTGGGAATGTCGCCAAAACGCATTACCGTTTCTACTTCAGGTATTCCTAAAATGATTCGAAAATTAGCAGATGATCAAGTAAAATTCAAATTAGCCGTTTCGCTGCATTCTGCTATTGAAGAAACACGCAATCGAATCATGCCATTTTCTAAAAGTTTTCCTTTGACTGATCTACGTGATGCTTTGCAATACTGGTATAGTAAAACAAAAAGCAGAATTACGTTTGAATATGTTGTGTGGAGAGGAATTAACGATGATAAAGCTTCAATCGATGCTTTAGTGAAATTCTGTAAACAGATGCCGAGTAAAGTCAATTTAATTGAGTATAATCCTATTGACGATGGTGAATTTCAACAAGCAGATAATCAAGCGATCAATAATTATATCAAAGCTCTCGAAAGTAACGATATTACAGTAGTTGTAAGAAGAAGTCGTGGAAAGGATATTGATGCGGCTTGTGGACAATTAGCGAATAAATCATAATAAAAATACTGAAAGGGAAGGAATAGCTCTTTTTGTATTCCAGATATTTATTTGAATGGTATAGTATGACATAAAAAGTCATAAATTTGTTTATAATGAATATTGTACAGCAAATACAGGAACCGATTAAGGTTGAAATGGAACTCTTTGAAAAGAAGTTCCACAAATCCATGGCAACAAAAGTTGCTTTATTAAATAGAATCACCTACTACATTGTAAACCGAAAAGGAAAACAAATGCGACCGATGTTTGTTTTTCTCGTTGCGAAAATGGTGCAGGGTGAAGTAAATGAACGTACCTATAGAGGAGCGTCTGTGATTGAATTGATCCATACGGCAACGTTGGTGCATGATGATGTGGTCGATGATAGCAACAAACGCCGAGGGTTCTTTTCTTTAAATGCGCTGTGGAAAAATAAAATTGCGGTTTTAGTTGGTGATTATTTACTTTCCAAAGGACTTTTACTGTCCATTGACAATGGTGATTTTGATTTATTGCGCATCATTTCGGTTGCTGTACGCGAAATGAGCGAAGGTGAATTACTCCAAATTGAAAAAGCACGTCGATTAGATATTACAGAAGATGTTTATTACGAAATTATTCGCCAAAAAACAGCTACGCTAATTGCGGCTTGTTGTGCTTTAGGTGCAGCTTCTGTTGAACCAGATAATGCTGAACTCATCGAGCGAATGCGTAAGTTTGGAGAAGTTATCGGAATGGCATTCCAAATCAAAGATGATTTATTTGATTATACGGATGGACCTATTGGAAAACCAACGGGTATTGACATCAAAGAACAAAAAATGACGTTGCCTTTAATTTATGCACTGAATACCGCGACAAAAGAAAAGCGCAAATGGCTGATTAATTCAGTAAAAAACCACAACGAAGATAAACGCAGGGTAAAAGAAGTCATTGATTACGTCAAAGAAGCTGGGGGATTAACCTATGCGACGGAGAAAATGATAGCTTATCAACAAGAAGCCTTGCAATTGGTTGAAGATTTTCCGCATTCACCTTTCAAAGAAGCTTTGATTACTATGGTGAATTACGTAATTGAACGAAAAAAATAAAATAAACCCAAATCGTTGACCAAATAAGCTAAAACGAGAACGGAAGAATAAAAAATTGTGATTTAATTTTATTATTATTAATAAAATTGGCGTATCTTACAGATGGTATAATCAAGTAGCGAATGAATTGTATTACACGCTATGATATACCAGAAAATGAAAGAATGAACCACATGTTTTGTTTCTTACCCCTTCTAAGTAAGCAAACGTATTTTAAATTGTACAACAAGCCCCAGAAATTGGGGCTTGTTTGTTTTTATACACTTCTCTTAAAAACCAAAATAACACGTGAATTAAAAAAATAAATAAAAAATTCACTTTTCTTCCCAACCTTTTTAGAAGTTGTTGCGTCTATGTAATAGATAAACCAATAAAACAACACACGATGAAAGGATTATTACTACTTATTATGAGCTTAGTCGATGCGATTCTCTCTTTTGTGAATCAATTTATCTCTTAAATGAAAGTGAAAAGAGTTTTTTAAATTTTAAATTTTGAAATTAGCGGAGATAAACTAGAATGAAATTGATACGACTATACCCCAAAAAAATAGAAGATTACATAGAGGATTTGCGGCGTGAAAAACGGAGCGCACAACATGAGGTCTATCAATTGTTGTCTGGAAAAATGTTGAGTGTCTGTAGGCAATACATTGCAGATGTTCAGTATGCAGAGGATGTGATGGTAAGTGCCTTTATGAAAGTCTTTACAAGGATGGATAAGTATGAGGATAAAGGGAGCTTCGAAGGATGGATTAGGCGTATCATGGTCAATGAATCCATCTCTTTTTTACGCGCACAACGGCCTTTTGCTTATTTAGAGGAACAGGTTGAGCATCAAGAAGAACATATAGAGGATGATGAAGGAGATCTTTCTTTGGAAGAAATACAACGTTTAATTGATCAATTGCCAGCGGGATGCAAAACGATATTTAATCTCTATGTCGTAGAAGAATATAAGCATCAAGAAATCGCAGCGATGCTTCAAATTAGCGAAGGGACGTCAAAATCACAACTTGCACAAGCACGCAAGTTATTACAACAACAATTAGAGCATTTAAAAAATCGAGGGTTATGGAATGGAGTAAAATAGATAAGGAATGGAAAAAGCAATTGGATGAACGATCCATTGCTCCTTCAACTGCCGCTTGGGATAAATTAGCACAGCAATTGGATGACCGTGATAAGAAGAAGAAAAGAGGGATACGCACAACCTGGATTGGAATTGCTGCTTGTTTGGTTGTAGGTGGAATTTTGGGCTTGATTTTTTTGAAAACTGAACCGATGATACAACCTAATCCTACTGATGTTCCAACGACAGAACACTATCTAGTAACGGAAGATACAGAACAAGAAGAAGAATTGGAACAACGAACTCACGAAGAATCTATTCGACCAAATCCAGTTGTACAGCAAAAAGAAGTGGGGAAAAAGATACGCTTAGAGCAATTGGTTCAAGTGGAAAATAATATTCAAATCCCACCTGTGGCAAAGAGAGAAAAGATGGATTCCTTAACTATTGATGAAATCTGGGTGAACAAACCCCAACGTAAAGTGATGGTAGATAGTAATCATCTACTGAAACAAGTTGAGGGTGAAATTGAAGTAGAATACAGAGAAACGAAATTGAAGAAAATTATTGATACTACGAAGAAAGCAGTGGTAGATATATCAGATAGTAGATATGAGAAATAGAATTAGCTATAGTATTTTAGGAGGGTTATTGTTGTTTATTACGCAATCCTACGCGCAAATTACAATTACACGTGAAGGACGGGAATTAGACGAAAAGGAAAAAATATCCAAAAAGACCGATCAATCATTAAAAACCTTTGATTATAAAGTAAGCCAAATTGCAGTGGATATTCAGAACGCAACCGTAAAAGAAAAAGAACATTTGCGTATTCGAGTAGATTCAATCAATAATCTTATTGATACAAATGCGATGACGGAAGAGCGTGGACAGGAATTCAAATCAAAATTTGCAAAAGAAGCTTCTGATCGCATTGAAAAAGAAGTCGTTCGCATGCAAGATAGTCTGACGAATGTGGTGCAAAGCCAAGTGAACTACGCGATGAAGAATGGCGAATTTCTGAAAGTGGCGGATACAACAAAGCGAACTGCTACGATTATGATTGGGAAGCCGCAGAAAGAATACAGGGATAGATTAGGAGAGAAACATTGGAGTGAAAAAAGAACAACCTTTCGCATGTCTCTCGTATACGGAATAAGTAACTTGGCAACGGAAGGCGCATTTGCTAACTCCGATATCCGCTATATACCTTCTAATTTATTCCAAGGAGGATTTTACCTAAAAACACGTTTAGTGAAGGATAAAAGTTTATTGTATCTACGTTATGGTGTCGTAGGTAGTTTTAATAACTTAAAATCTACGGGGCATCGTTATTTCACAGTACAGGATGGAGAAACGATTTTAGTGGATCACGAAAAAGACTTGCGAAAATCAAGATTAAGTGTGGCGAGTTTGCAAGTGCCTGTTTATTTAGAATTTGATTTTACAAAACCCAAAATTGATGAAAAAACAGGAAAGAAATACTTCAGAAGTGAGCATACTTGGCGAGGTGGAATAGGAGGGTATGTTAGTTTTACCAATAAAGATAGTAAAGGGCATCAAGTATATCGCTATAGAGAAGATGGTAAACAATACCGAGTAGATGAAAAAGGAGATTTAGGGATTAGTAAGGTCAGATATGGAGTAGGTGCTTATGTTGGATATCGCTCTTGGTCGTTACAATTTCAATATGATGTAACTCCACTATTTAAAAATAATAGTATCAACCAAAACATGTGGTCTTTGGGGATACGCAGTGATATATAAAAAGTGTAACGATTCCTACTAGTATAGCAAAGAAGAGAACAAAAGGCTTTGGAAAACTTAGAAGAAGAATTCAAATAATCATTTACCAATAGAAAGGAAGTTGTTTTACTATAAAGCAACTTCTTTTTTTATCTTTGTGGGACAAATGTAAATTATGATTTCCAAAAATACCATTGATACCGTTTTTGATACTGCTCGTGTAGAGGAGGTGATTGGCGATTTTGTCAATCTCAAGAAAGCGGGTGCAAACTATAGAGGATTGAGTCCATTCGTCAACGAAAAGACTCCTTCTTTTATGGTATCTCCAGTCAAGCAAATTTGGAAAGACTTTAGTTCAGGTAAAGGTGGAAACGCCATTACCTTTTTGATGGAACACGAACATTTCTCCTATCCTGAAGCCATCCGCTATTTAGCGAGAAAATACGGAATTGAAATAGAAGAAACGGAGCAAACGGATGCAGAGAAGGAACAACTGAATGAAAAAGAAAGTATGTTCATCGTTTCTGAATTTGCCAAGAACTACTTTGAAGATATCCTATTAAATTCAGAAGAGGGAAGAGCTATAGGGCTATCTTATTTTAAAGAAAGAGGATTTACGTCAGATACAATTAAGGCCTTTGGATTAGGATATTCGCCAGATAAATGGGATGCGTTTACGGAAGAAGCCTTGAAGAAAGGATACTCTTTAGACTATTTAGAGAAAACAGGATTGACGATTGTCAAAGAGGATAAGCGATTTGACCGTTTTAAAGGACGTGTCATGTTTCCTATTCAAAGTATGTCTGGTCGTGTTTTGGGATTTGGTGGACGTATTTTAACCAATGACAAAAAAGCAGCAAAGTACCTAAACTCTCCCGAAAGTGATATTTACCACAAGAGTAAAGTGCTCTATGGAATATCCCATGCAAAGCAGGAGATTGCCAAAAAAGATAACTGTTACTTAGTAGAAGGATATACTGATGTGATTCAGATGCATCAAACAGGAGTGAAAAACGTAGTAGCCTCTTCAGGTACTGCATTAACTCCAGATCAAATTCGTCTGATTAGTCGTTTGACTCAGAATATCACCATGCTTTTTGATGGTGATGCTGCTGGAATACGAGCATCTTTCCGTGGAGTAGATCTAATTCTCGAAGCGGGAATGAATGTTCGCATTTGTCCCTTACCAGATGGAGAAGATCCCGATAGTTTTGCTCGTAAACATACGTTAGAAGAGTTAGAAGCTTATTTCGAAGCAAATTCAACCGATTTTATTCGTTTTAAAGCGAATGCGTTGATGGAAGATGCGAAGGGAGATCCAATCAAAAAAGCAGAGATTATTCGCGATATGGTAATGAGTATTTCTAAAATACCAGATCCAATCAAGCGTGAAATTTATATTCAAGAATGTTCTCGCATCATGGATATTTCGGAAGAGGTGATTTTTAGTTCGCTAGCTCAGATTAGTAAGAAAGAAATTGCGGATGCGAATAAGAAGTTTGGACAAGAACGCAAGCAAATGGAGGTGGTGCATGCGGAAAAACAACAAGAAACAGTTGCCGTTGATGCCCTTTACTTACTAGAGCAACGCATTATTGAGATTTTACTGCTGTATGGAAATGAAGAAGAACAATTCGTGGAATTGGTTTTCGAAACGAATGAGGATGATGAAATTGTTGAGGTAGAGCACAAAATAGTACAAAAAGTATACGAGAAAATTTATTTGAGCTTGCAAGAGGATGAGGTACAATTGACGAATCCTATTTTCAAGCGACTGTATAATGATGTGATGGATTACTATCACAATAATACGTGGAGCTTAGAGGGATATCTCAAGCGATTAGATGGAGAGTTATCGGGACAGGTTACCACGATTCTCATGGAAGAAGAAAAAGAGAACCTGCACAATTGGGAAAGTCAAAATATTTTTGTCAAACAAAAGAAAGACGGAATTGCTCAATATACTACAGAAACAATCTTGACTCTTCGCATGCACTTAGTAAATTCTATCATTGAAAAGTACAAGAGTAAATTAGGAGGCGTAGAGCAAGATCGGGCATTTGAAATACTCGGGATTATCATCGATTATTCCACTTTAATGAATACCTTTTCTAAAAGATTAGGACAAGTAACGACTCGATTTCGATTATAAAATATAAACCTCATTCTTCAATGAGGTTTTTTTGGCGCTATTTTTTGCTATTTCTGAACTGCTAGGGCTAAAAAAAAGATACAAGAGAGTTGAATCGCTGTATTGGTAAATATTGAAATGAATGATTAATTCCATTTTATTTAAAAATTCACGTTTTTTCCTTTTTTAAGATTTTACTGCGCTATTAAGATATGAATACTATTTTTTTATATATTTGTTTAGTTATTTTTATATTTTTTAAGAGTTTGGATTATATGATGAATGAATTTTGGATTGTTTTTGAATATTTTTCGATTTGTTATCTGGGACGCTACTCTTTTCTTGTGATTTTATTAATAAATAGTTCGTTGTCTCATTAATATACGTAAAAAAAATAAAATAATCCCTGTGTTTTTGTCATATCCTAACTTTTATTCTAGCATTATTTTTGAGGTATAAAATAAATTGAAACGCATTTGTACAATCAAATGCTATATATAGAACAAAAAAATTTAAGCATATGAAAGATACTAGAAGAGAACACGACTTTTTAGGTGAATTAGATATCCCTAATGACAAATACTACGGTGTTCAAACATTCCGCGCAGTTGAAAATTTTAATATTACAGGTATAACCTTAAATCACGAAAAAGGGTTAATCAAAGCTTTGGGTGAAGTTAAAAAAGCGGCGGCATTAGCTAATAAAGATTGTGGTGTGTTAGATCCAAAAATTGCAGATGCGATTTGTTATGCTTGTGATCAAGTAATTGCTGGAAAATACGACGATCAATTTGTAAGTGATTTAATTCAAGGTGGTGCAGGTACTTCGGTTAACATGAATGCCAATGAAGTGATTGCTAATATCGCATTGGAGCATTTAGGTCATAAAAAAGGAGAATATCAATATGTACACCCTAACAATCACGTAAACTGTTCACAATCAACCAACGATGCTTATCCAACAGCATTTCGTTTGGCTTTGTACTATAAATTAGATGGATTCTGCCAAGTAATTGCAAACTTAGAAAAGGCATTTGCTGCCAAAGGAGAGCAATTCAAAAATGTACTTAAAATGGGACGTACGCAATTGCAAGATGCAGTTCCTATGACATTAGGACAAGAATTTCACGCTTTTGCTACTACTGTTGGAGAAGATTTATTGCGTTTACGCGAAGCTCAACGCCTAATCTTAGAGGTGAACATGGGAGCTACAGCTATTGGAACAAAAGTAAATGCACCAGAGGCTTATCCTGAACTATGTGTGGAGTATTTAGCTAAAGAAACAGGTTTACCATTAGTATTATCTCCAGATTTAATCGAAGCTACGAGCGACACTGGAGCGTATGTACAAATCATGGGAACAATTAAACGTGCAGCAATTAAAATATCAAAAATATGTAATGACTTGCGTTTATTAAGCTCAGGACCTCGTACCGGATTAAATGAAATTAATCTTCCTGCTCGTCAACCTGGATCTTCTATTATGCCAGGAAAAGTAAATCCTGTTATTCCAGAAGTTGTAAATCAAACATGTTTCTATGTGATTGGTCAAGATTTAACGGTTACGATGGCCGCTGAAGCAGGACAATTACAGTTGAACGTAATGGAACCAGTTATCGGATTTGCATTATTTACGTCTCTTGAATATTTAGGAAATAGTTTAACTACTTTAATTGATAAATGTATTGTTGGTATTACTGCGAATGAAGCGCATTGTGCTGATTTGGTAATGAACAGTATCGGAATTGTAACACAATTGAACCCAATTTTAGGATATGAAATTTGTGCAAGCGTAGCAGGGGAAGCTTTGCTATCAGGAAAAAGCGTACATCAAATTGTCGTAGAAGAAAGAAAATTGATTACGCAAGCCAAATGGGATGAAGTATATTCATTGGAAAATTTAATTCACCCCAAATTAATTGTATCCTAAACTAAATCAAACCTCATATGAAAAAGATCATCAACGTATTATTTGTTGTATTACTTGTTTTTCAAGTACAGGCACAACCGAAGAAACACAATCAAGCGACGAAAGAATTACCTCGTGTAATTATTTTAGCCACAGGTGGAACGATCGCTGGTGCAGGGGAGTCTTCTACGAAGGCTGCTTACACCGCGGGAAAAGTGCCTATCGATGATTTGTTGAATGCTGTACCAGAAATGCACAATGTGGCTCAAATTAAAGGAGAACAAATTGCTCAAATCGGAAGTCAAGATATGAATGTCGATACTTGGTTAAAGTTGAGTAACCGTATCAATGAGATTTTTGAGAAAAATGAAGCAGATGGTGTTGTGGTTACACACGGAACAGATACACAAGAAGAAACGGCTTACTTTTTAGAGCTAACGGTAAAATCATCAAAACCAGTTGTTTTAGTTGGGGCAATGCGACCTTCAACAGCAATGAGTCAAGATGGAAACCGCAATTTATTAGATGCAGTGATGGTAGCTGCTTCTCCTAATAGTAAAGATGTAGGTGTTGTAACTGCAATGAACGAAGAAGTATATGCCGCTAGAGATGTTACAAAAACAGTAACAACTAACATGGCTACATTCAAATCTAGAAATTTCGGACCTATTGGTTTAATTTATGATGGAAAAGTGAGTTACTATTATAAAACACTTCGTTCACCAGAACAAAAATTCGATGTAAAAGGCTTGAAAAAATTACCTCAAGTGGAGATTGTATATGGATATGCAGACGCTAGTCCAAAAGCTGTAAATGCAGCAATCGAAGAAGGAGTAAAAGGAATCGTTTATGCCGGAATGGGAAATGGTAACTTCAATGCTCCTGTTGGAGAGGCTTTAGAAAGAGCAGCAAAAAATGGAATTGCAGTTTGTAGATCGGCTCGTGCAGGGGCTGGAAGAGTAACGCTATTTAATGAAGTAGATGATCAAGCGTTAGGATTTGTAGTTGCGGATGACTTAAATCCACAAAAAGCACGTGTTTTATTGATGTTAGCATTGACTAAAACCAATAATCAAAAAGAATTACAAGATATTTTCTTTGCATACTAAATCCCGTCGAGTACATCAGAAGGGAATAATGGAAAGGGGGGGAGCGTACAGAACACAAGTAGTTGTTCGCTCCCTTTTTTGTACCCATTGATGAGCTTGATCTCTTTAAATTGAATGTTATGTTATTGATTCAGTTTGCAATTTTAATTGCTATGATATTAATCGGTTCCCAAATGAAGGGAATTGGATTAGGTGTGATGGGGATGGTTGGGTTATTGATATTCGTTTTCATCTTTCAGATGAAACCTGGAGACCCACCTATTGATGTAATGTTGGTAATTATGGCTATTGTTTCTACTGCTGCTACTTTACAAGCATGTGGTGGATTGGATTACCTCGTTCGATTAGCTGAACGTGTGATTCGTAGTAACCCATCTAACATTGTGTTTATTGCACCATTTACCGTGTATTTTTTCTGTCTTTTCGCAGGAACAGCGCATTTGCTGTATTCTTTATTGCCTATTATTGCTGAGGTAGCTACGAAAAAGAGAATCCGACCAGAACGACCATTGAGTGTTTCTGTTATTGCTTCTCACTTAGCTATTACGGGAAGTCCAATGAGTGCCGCAACAGCAGCATTTGCTGGTGCAAGTATTCTCGCTTATCCTGGAGCTTTAATTGATATCATGAAAGTGTGTATTCCCGCTTGTCTAATCGGTATATTGATTACATGCTTAGTGGTCTTGCGCAAAGGAAAAGAATTAAAAGATGATCCTATTTTCATTGAAAAAATGAAAGATCCTGAATTCGCTAAAAGTTTAGATGCGGATGAAGATGCCTCAGGAAATAAAAAACCATTAAAAAAAGGAGCAAAAACCTCTGTGGTTATTTTTGCTATTGCAGTTTTATTAATTGTGATTGCAGGAGCATTTCCACAACTATTGCCACAATTTGAACCAGGCGCTGCAAGTTTAGTTGTAAAAGCCAATGGAGAATTGCAAATGGTAAGTGTTATTAGTATGATCACACTTTCTGCCTCGGCATTGATGATGTTAATCACAAAAACAAGTGCGATTAGCGTGACCAAAGTAAGTTTGTTCTCTTCTATGGCAACTGCTGTTGTATCTGTTTTTGGTGTGGTTTGGATGAGTGCTACTTTTATGTCTCACAATGAGGTCGCTATAAAAGGCTTTTTAAGTGAGGTGGTTACTCTATATCCTTGGACTTTTGCCATTGCTGTATTTGTGTTAGGAGCACTGATGTTTAGTCAGGCGGCAACTACAAAAACAATGATGCCACTAGGGATGGCTTTAGGAGTTTCTAATCCAGCTTTAATTGCAATATTCCCTGCTGTAAATGCAGATTTCGTATTGCCAGGTTATCCAACATTACTAGCCGCAATCAACTTTGATCGTACAGGAAGTACAAAAATTGGAAAATTCGTAGTGAACCATAGTTTTATGATCCCTGGATTAGTTGCTATTACTGTTGCTATCGCAGCGGGCTTCTTACTCGGATCTTTTTTACTCTAGGGGACACTCACTTTAATAAAATGGAGCTATGAAAAAAATTTTATTATTTCTCGCGTTAGTTGTGCAAGTCGGTGTATTTGCACAAGAAACACAAACCAGTGTCGATACCATCTCTAAACCCTTACTACCAGTAGAGAAAATCGACCTGTTGAAAAACGTAGATATGATTTTTAATATGCGTTTTGCTAATGACAATATGTTTCGAGATGGTAAATTTGAAGAATCATCCTTTAGTAATAACCAATTTCGATTAGAAATAAAAGGTAAGATTCACGAAAAAGTATATTTCAGATTTAGAGATCGTTATACGAAGAGTACAGATCCTGGAAGTAAAGATAATATAAGTAGAGCTACAGATATGGCGTATATCGGTGTTTTGTTGACACCTAAAACTCAACTGAACCTGGGTAAAATGAGTGCAGATTGGGGAGGATTCGAATTTGATTTAAATCCAATTGATATCTTGGAGTACAATGATATTATTGAAAATGCAGATAATTTCTTGACTGGAGTTGGAATTACACATCAAGTTTCCAATAATCACAGCTTCGGTTTACAAGTTCTAAATTCTCGCGTATCCGATTTCGAAGATGTATATCGTGGAAAAATGCCAGAGGGAATTGAAAAAGCGAAAGCTCCTATGGCTATCGTGACCAACTGGAGAGGAAGTTTCTTTGATGGGAAATTTGAAACAATATATAGTTATAGTTATTTTCAAGAAGCAAAAAACCGTGGAATGAACTATTATTCGATAGGTAATAAATACCACGATGGAAAATTTACTTTAATGTATGATTTGAAGTACAGTAATGAAGGGATAGATCGAAAAGGAATTATTACAGGTATGATGCCTGGAGATGATGTTACAGCACAACAAGACGTTTCATATTTAGAAAATTGGATCAAGGCTGAATATTTGATCGCTCCAAAAGTTAATGTAACCTTGACATTGATGAATAGCAATGCGTATGCTAAAAATTTAGTTGCAGAAAATAGTGGAGTAAGCCACATTCGTTCAAGCTATGGTTTTATTCCAACCGTAGAATATTTGCCATTTAAAAATATGAATATTCGTTTCTATGCTTCTTATGTAGGTAGATATTACAATTATTCAAGCTATGCAAAAGAGCATTTAGGACAAGAAAATTATAATACTGGCCGATTAAGCGTTGGTTTTATAGCACCATTATTGATTTTTTAAACATTATTGAACTTCGTTTATAGAGAAAGCTTCCTTCGGGGAGCTTTTTTTTGCTTTTTCGTAAAGTTGCTTGATTATCTTTTTAGAGGGGCACATTGCCATGTGCCCCTACCTATATATAAGGAGAGAATCAAAACCATAAAAATCTTTCCGTGCCTGTGCGTGCACATGGCCATGTGCCCCTACCTATATATATAAGGAGAGCATCAAAACCACAAAAATCTTTCCCCGCCTGTACGGGCACATGGCAATGTGCCCTTTGCCTGAACCACTTTTTTCAAAAGAAACCCTTCTTTTGCTTGATGCATTCCTCAAAAATGCCCCCTACAAAAAGGCAAAAAAGCAACATCACACCTTTGCAACATCATATTCCTTTAAAAAGCTAAAAAAAACTTTGAGTTGTAACGTGTATGATAATAGCGAGTTGCGACCATTATCGAAAATACTTTTAAAAAAAGGTTGCGTAAAGTTTGGAAGTGGGGAAAAAGGTGCTACTTTTGCATCCGCATTAAACAAGCAGACGTTCATAGAAAAGCAGAAGAAAAGACTTTAGATTACATCAAAAATATTTTTAAAAATAAATTTGGATAATCGAAATAAAGAGTCTTATCTTTGCAGTCCGCTTCAGTAAATACTGAGGATTGGCAAAAAACGAAAGAAAATATTTTTCAAAAAAAGTTTTGCTAATTCAAATAAAGTTTTTACTTTTGCACTCGCTTTGGTAGACAGAGAATAACGAAAAGAAGGAAAGAAAAAAATCTCAAATTTTTTTTGTCAATTCAAAAAAGTTGTTTACTTTTGCACTCGCTTCGAAAAACAAGAGTAGAAGAGAGC
>NZ_JBQZGD010000009.1:0-156397 GCF_052691955.1 Myroides sp. TSA_177.3 | reverse complement strand
AAAGAGATTTATATCAGGATTATGTCAATCAATTTACTGGTGGCGCAGCTGGAGCAGCTAATGCGACCTATTTTATTTCGCATGGAGCAACAGGAGGAAGTATGCCTTATTCGGGCGGATTAATTAAAAATCCTGGAGCAACCTCGCCTGATATTGTGATTTATAATAAAAATCAAATGGATTATTACATTACCTATTATGATACCTCAGTATTAGCCAATGTACGATTGGATGATGATGGCGTATTAACATACGATATCATTGGAAATGCAACAGCAACATCCTATATGAATATTGTATTTGTAATTAAATAATAGAGTAAAGAAAAAGTAAAATATTGTTATACGATGTTCGTTTTTTGCCTTTAGATAAAATAGAATTGAGGTTTAATTAAAAAATAGATTGAGATGAATCGGTATACAACCTGCATTTTTTTAGGTGTGATATGGCTAGTACTCCTCTTCGGAACTAGTTTTGAAACGTATGCACAAGATTGTGTTTATGAACCTGATTATGAAAATGCCTATTTAAATAGTTCAAATCCTAATACCATTGAGTATGATAATATGGTTAGTGGTCATCGTGCAACAATCGCGAGAGGATATGATGGAAAAGTCATGGTGTGGGGATGGAGTATAGGGCCAAATGGAGAAGACATAGCCCCACCCTTGGAACTCAATGGGGATAATTATGGAATTGGAGGAAATAAGTTAACTGGTTCCATTTTAAAATTTACTACAGGAGGAGAAGGACAATTCGCAGTATTAACAACGGCGGGATTGTATATATGGGGAAAAACAGGAGGACTAGTTGATCCTGACATTTTAAATGCTGCAAATAACAGTTTTAGAAAAGTGTCCATTGGAACATACAATGTTCAGCAAGAGGAGCTTAAATCAGATGGTCTACCGCAGGGAGTGCAACCGACTGCAGTAAAAATGATGTTTGGAACTAAGCATGGCCTCGCTATTGTTACGTGTGATGGCCAAGCATGGGTAATGGCGATGAATGCATATGCATATGGAGATGGTGCAGCAGGCACAGTTGATAATAATCGCTTATGGCATCGTGTAAGTACAGCTCTAGATACACCCTTGGAGAATGTTGTTGCAGTACGTGGAACCTATGAAGCTTTTATGGCACTCACGGCAGAAGGAAAGGTTTATACTTGGGGAGCACGCACGTTTTTAGGAGACAATACAGGACAACAGTCTCAACCATTTGCTACGCTAATGACCCCAATAGATGGTGTAAGACCCAAAATGATTGGTATGACAAGTGAATTAGTTGGGAAGTCTTATTATCTTTTAGGAACAAATGGAAAAGTGTATAGTTTGGGAGATAATAATTACCATCAGTTAGGTGATTATACTAATACTGCTCGGTATACAACATGGCGTAATGTTGTAGGAAGGCCTGTTACAAAGGGAAGGGAAACCTTTAAGTTAGAGGATAATATAGCATGGATTAGTCCACAAGAACATTATGGTGATGATGCAGCTGCAATAAATGTATTGACAAAAGAAGGAAAATTATGGGCTTGGGGATTTAATCGAGCAGGTCTGTTAGGCACGCACGAGTATTCGTCGTATCCAGTATTTATGCCTGCGACCTATTTTAGGCCTATAGGTTTAATATATGAGGATTTCCTCACAGCTGTAGAAACAGGAGGGGGAAACAGTATCATAATTAAACAGTGCTTACCTCAATTTGGTTTTGTAGGGAGTGATGCAAATGGAAGTATGGGATATTTTGGCGCTGATGTTATGGTGTGGATGCAATACGTGTTTCGTAATATTGTAAAGGTACCCCTTTATGGAGCTGTTTATTCACCTATTTTAACCGATAGAAAAATATGTAATGGTTCTACTTTTGATTTAAATGATGCTATACCAACTGTACTTCCTCCAGGTGGTACGGGAATTGAGTGGTGGATGGATGTAGATGGAACAATTCCTGTTGCTAATCCTGAGGCAGTAACGCCTGGAACTTATTACGGTACTGTTACTGGACTTATAATAAAGTGCCCAACCGCAATAACAATTTCAGCCTATACCGCTTCAGACCCAGAATTTGAGATTTGTAAATCTTATTTTATCAGTAATCCTTTAGTGCGACAATTGATGCAAAATGCAACAGATGCTACTGAAAAAAGAAACCAATTTATTTCGCGCTAGATAGCAGAGTAAAAACGCTTGGACTATAGACAAAAATAAAGGATATAAGTACTGCATAGCATAGTACTTATATCCTTGTTGTTTTAAGGGGTAGAAAAAAGAATTTTATTTACCCAAATACTCCATTGATATAATTCTTGGTCATTTCGTGTTTTGGATGTTCAAAAATATCCTGTGTCAATCCACTTTCTTTTACTTCACCCAAGTACATAAAATACGTGTGATCTGCAATACGTTGCGCTTGTTGCATGTTGTGCGTAACAATGGCAATGGTATATTTTTCTTTTAGATGAAGGATTAATTCTTCAATTTTAATGGTACTTACAGGGTCCAAAGCCGAACAAGGTTCATCCATTAAAATCACTTCTGGACGTAGTGCAACAGCTCTTGCAATACAAAGGCGTTGTTGTTGCCCCCCTGATAAACGATGAGCAGGCATTTTTAAATCATCTTTTACTTCATCCCATAAGAACGCTTCGGTTAATGCTTTTTCAATAACGCTTTTGTCATGGGGTAAATTATTGATTTTTAATCCATAAGCAATATTATCGTAAATGCTCTTTGGAAAAGGGTTTGCTTTTTGAAAAACCATTCCAATGCGCTTTCTAATCTCCGTTACGGGGATGTTTTTCGCATAAATATCTTGATCTTCTAATTTGATTGAACCTTGGATTTTAGCATAAGGAACCAAGTCGTGCATGCGGTTAAAACTGCGCAATAATGTACTCTTTCCACAACCAGATGGACCAATTAAAGCGGTAATCTTATTTTCTTCAAATTGTACACTTACATTCTTTAAAACGTGTTTGCTTCCAAAGCTAATGTTTAAGTTGTCAGCAGCTAATTTAGTTTTCATTTTTTCTGAATTTATAACGGATATAAAATGCGCTTAAGTTTAATAAAAACACCACAAGGATCAAGATTAAAGCAGTACCATAAGCAATAGGTCTTACTTCATGAATAGATTGGTGTTGGGTAGATAACATATACAAGTGATACGGTAAAGCCATGAACTCTTGGTTGATATATCCATTGGTATCACTGATGTAAAAGGCTGCTCCCGTAAATAAAATAGGAGCGGTTTCTCCAGCGGCTCTTGACAAGGTTAAGACAACACCGGTTAAAATTCCTGGAACCGCAGAAGGGATTACAACATCCTTGATTGTTTCAAATTTTGTTGCACCTACTGCTAAAGCCGCTTCTCTTGTACTATTGGGAATCTGCATCAAGGCCTCTTCTGTTGTCGTGATGATATATGGAAGGGATAATAAGCCTAGGGTTAATCCCGCAGCTAATAAAGACGTACCTAGTTGTAAGGTTTGTACAAATAAAGCCAATCCAAATAACCCATAAATGATCGATGGTACACCAGATAAATTTCGAATAGCAGCACGGATGATACGCGTCAACCAATTATTTTCTGCATATTCATTCAAGTAGATGGCACAACATACCCCAAACGGAATACTGAATAAAGCAGTAATGAGCGTAATGAGGACTGTTCCTATAATGGGGGTTAGGATTCCTCCTTTTGTCATTCCCTCTTTGGGAACACTAGAAATAAATTCCCACGAGATACTTCCAGCACCTTTCGTTATAATTTCTAAGAGGATGACAACCAGAAAAAAGCAAACGATGAGTGTTGTTCCTACTAAGGTTCCCCATTCGATGATAGAAGATAATTTAAATTTATTAAGCTGCATGGTATTTTCTTAATCGGTTGATAAAATATTCTCCTACAAGATTGGCTATTAAGGTCATAAAGAATAGAACCGTAGCTAAAGCATATAATCCGTAGTAGTGTGTCGTTTGGTAGGGAACTTCCCCCATTTCGATTGCAATCGTAGCGGTCATGGTTTTTACAGAATCAAAGAATCCCGTTGGAATCAAGGCTGCATTTCCTGTTGCCATCAGCACAGTCATGGTTTCTCCAATCGCTCGACCTACACCTAGCATAATAGCAGAGATAATTCCAGGTGCAGCAGCAGGGATAATGACTTTGCGCAAGGTTTGCCATTTGGTAGCCCCAACGCCATAGCTGGCTTCTTTATAGGTTTTAGGAACGGCGTGAATCGCATCTTCCGCTATTGTGATGATTGTGGGTAAAGCCATAACAGCGAGTAAAATAGCACCATTTAAAGCATTTAGACCATTCGGCAATCCCGCCATATCCGCTAAACCTGGACTTACCACAACAATACCCAAAAATCCGATAACTACTGAAGGTACAGCGGCTAGCATCTCAATTGCAGGTTTTAAGATGTTTTTTAAACGAGTTCCCGCATATTCAGAGATAAAGGCTGCAGTACCTATCCCCAGAGGAATCGCAATTAACATAGCTCCAAAAGTTACGAGGGTCGTACTCAAGATGAGCGGTAACATGCCATAAGCTGGGTTTTTAGCGGTTGGATTCCATTCCATTCCCGTGATAAAATCAAGCGGCTTCACATCCATGAAGAAGGAAAAAGAATTGTAAATTAACAAGGCTAAAATTCCACCCAATAAGCACAGAACTAAAAGACCTGTTGCTTTGAAGATATATTTGAAGGCAATATCTAAACTAATTCTAACTTTATATTTCATTTTGTGGTCGTTCTATGATGTAATACCCGTGTTCTTTAATGAGTTGTTTTCCCATTGTACTATTTTCAAAATCAATGAATGGCTTTACCTTTTCCCATGAGTCTTCCAAAATAAATTGATAAAGAGGGCGTTGAAAAAAGTATAAACTGTTATTGATGGCGTGTGAATCAATAGGAGAATAAGCCGTAGAAGTTGGGGTTTCTTTAATGCTTAAAATTTTTACCGTTGGATTCGTAGCAGATTCATGAGAGATATAACCCGCTCCAACATAGCCAATTCCCGATTTATCGGTTTTAATTCCTTCAAGAATTTGAGCATTTCCCGTCATTTCCTTGGCCGCATTAGAAAATTCTATTTTGAGTTTCTTTTTGATGAAAGAATGCGTTCCTGAACTACTTTGACGTCCGTAAATATTAATAGGTAAATCGACCGAGGTCAGTTGATTCCAGTTGGTGATTTCGCCTTTCATGATTTTGGCTAAGGTTTCAAGATCAATCACATCGATAGGAAGGTCTTTATGAACAACAAAGGCGGTGGCATCTTCTGCAAAAATCACAGTGCGTACTTTGATTTTCTTATCTTCAAATTGTTGAATCTCTTTGTCGGACAAAGGGCGAGAAGAATTCGCAATATCCGCTTGACCATTTAATAAAGAAGTAATTCCGATTCCTGAGCCTCCTCCAGAGATTGCAATACTAAAATTGGCATCTACTTCTGTATACTTTTCTGCTAAGTTTACCGCAAGGTTCACCTCTGTATCCGATCCTTTCATCTTGATGGAGTGGTTCTTGTCTCCACATGAAAATAGTAGTAAAGACGAGAGAATAAGCAGACTTTTTCGTGTAAGAATATATAGCTGTTTCATTAGCACAAAAAACATCGTTTACTTTAAAGTAAAGGTTACTCCAATATTATCAATATGTTAACTCTGAATGGTAAAAAGAGATAACTTAATGTAGCGTTCTTACATTAGTTAAATAGGATAAAATCAGTAAAGAAGGGATTCGATTGAAAAAGCCAATAACGAGAGGTTATTGGCTTTTATAGTAAGCAATAGTTTACACCAAGAGTGTGCTTATTGTAATTTTATTGTAATGATATAATTACCATATTCTGTCTGACTATCGTGAATCGGACAAACAAATAAATAGTTGTTCTTCGTGATTTGACGATAATAAACATGAGCATGTAGGTCTGTATTCGGCGGAGTAGCGGTGTTAGGAAAAATTTCTAAACTATCTACAATAAGAGTTTTAGTTGATAGACTTGTATCTTGCATCTTGAAAAAAGTTTCAATAGCAGATAACAATCGGTTCACAATAAAAACAGCGGGAACAATAGGATAATGATCAAAATGACCTGCACATTGTTCGGCTGAAAAAGCTTGGATGATGACCTGAAAATGGGAGGAACAAAGTGGTGTTACCGTCACTTCATTTCGAAATTCAACGGGGGTGTTTAACGCAAGTTCGGCCGTATAAAACGATTTAAAAACGCGTTGAAAAGAATCTTCCGTAAAAATAATATAATCCAGCTCAAAGGTATAAGCCAATTGCTGGTGTTGATCAAAGATATTAACTAAGGATTTTCCCTTTCGTTCCGAAAATAACAAACTCTCAGCTTGGTATTTTAATTCATCACTAATTTCGCCTTGTGGAATCTTTCGTATTCTCAGTTTTTCACCTAAGAAAAAGGTTTTAGAAACAACATCCATTTTTTGGAGCAGTGCTATACTTCCCAATGAGGAGGCTATTTGCAGTACTTTATAAAACGCTTCAAAAGAATTTGAGAGAGCTATTGACTCGGTATATTCTAAGGTCGTATCCTGAATAACCAAAGAGTTTAGAGGAAATAAATAAGGCGAATTTTCACCTAACCGTTGCGCTATATCTTTCATATTATACAAGCTTTTTTTTAAAGGTGTAAGTATTCGTTACCTTGGAGTTGGCGTCATACGAAGTGTCAGAGGCTGTTATTTCTACCTCGTTTAGTTCTAAGTAGTCTTTGATTCCCTCCATAAAGGCAAGAAGCGTCGGAAAGCATAGCATGGTGTCTATATTAAATTGTTTCGCAGCTCTGTGGTAGCGGTCAATTCCAGCTAAAGAAACGATAGCTTCATCCGCAGTAAACTTTTTAACGGTAAAGGTATACTCCGGACTTGAAGTGTAAATGGCCGAAATAAGAACGAAAATAAAAGATCGACAATCTCGAGGCATGGTTGGATCCTTGAGTAACGCTTGTTCAGCTTTTACCCTGCCAAGATGGTGGAAAAGCGTTTCAGAGTGCTCTTGTACAGCGGCTACACCATATTTTGCACCAATAGATTGTAAAAGCAACGCGTAAAATTGCGAGGTAATATTGGATAAGTTAAGCGCTAAATCCGATACGGATGTAGGCAAATACGATTGGATTAATTGATCTTTGATTTCCTGAGAAGGATAATGATCATTTCCCCTTAGGGGGTCCAATTGCTCAATTAAGGTGGTTTTTGTTGACATTTTTTTATAGTGTTTTGTGTTTTTTTTATATGTGAATTTATTTAAATATATAGTAAAAATAAAATTAAATTTTACAATAAAATGAATTATGTATAAAATAATAACATAATGAGATGTTTTTTACTATCAGATTTAGTTGACTAAATCGTCGGACTTCCACTCCACACTGCATCTTAACTGGGGAAGCTTGAAAAAGAAAATCTAGTATCAAGCTACATTTTTTGAAAGCCCTATTTTTTATTTATAATTACTACCTTTGAGTAAACAAGAGTGCGAATTTTTACTCTTTCACAACCCAACCCATAATGAAACATTTCCTTCTGCTATTTCTTTTAACTTTTTGGAGTTGTACGATGTTTGGACAGAACCAAGATCGTTGGACTGCTTTTTTTGCTACTGATAGCATTCGAATTGGTTATAAAGACCAACAAGGAGTAGTTCAAATAGAACCCAAGTTTGTCGGGTATTCCTATGCCTATAAGTTTGACAATATTATAGCAGTATCAGAAGAAGTAGGAGAAAGTTGGAAAAATTACTACTTGACGAAAGAGGGGAGAAGTGTAGGCGTGGATAGTTTGTATATTTTTGACAACGGAGCAGACTGTGAAAGCGAAGGTTTTATTCGTTTCAGGGATTCAAAAACAGATCAAGTTGGGATGTTCAATAGCAAAGGAGACATTGCTATTCCTGCTGTGTATAGTGATTTAACGAGGGTAAGAAACGGAATGATAGTCGGATTAAAGGAAGCCGAAAAAAAATATTGGTCTGTTGGAGATCATGCAGGATGTAATCATTTCAGCTGGTCAGGTGGACAAGAAGTATTGCTTGATACCTTGAATAATATCTTGGTCGAAAATTTTTCGTATGATCATACGCTCAACTTTTACTCCCTCGAGAAAACGAAAACCCCTCCTGCGGATACTAACCGAAAAGTGTTTTTAGGAAAAGACGGATGGTATTATTCGTTTATGGATTTCGAAACCGAATTTAGACAATGGTTGATCAATGACTTGTTTGTCGATTTAACAGAAGAGAAATTAATACAAGCATCTTATAATACGATGATATGGGAATCAACTGAAGGATGGGCAAATGCTGAAAAAAAGGCGTTTATTCGCGCTAATTTTCCAGTACTAAAAAACGAGTTATTAGCCATTACCCAGCCCAATTGCGAGTATTTTATTTCTAAAGATGGACTAAATCCCTTCCTATTTGAAGGTGCCGAGTTTGACCCCTATTTTAATGGTTGTAGAGAAGCAAAGGATTGGGAATATCCTACCCTGACGATTGTGGTTTCTCATCATAATAAAAAGAAATTTACTCAAAATCACTTTGAGTTTTTACGAACAAATGAAGGGTATAAATTGATTAGTGTGACCATTAGAAATGAACAAGTAAAAGGATAGCTTTTTTTGTTATTTGTTGAAGAAGCTATTTTCCTTTTATTTTTCTTTAACTACCACAAGCGATATAACAAGTAGGTAAATCATTGATGAGGGTTGGGGTTTCATCCGTACCTTCAAAAAATACGTGATCCCCCAGTTCTTTGTTTACCTGTTGATTATGCGTTTTTAATAGAAACTCTAGAGCCGTAAAATGCTTGCCATTGTCAGCGGTAAAGGTTGCTAAAAGCTCCACCTGATACATATCATCCTCTTCTTCATAAGGTTCTTCCTCAAAAACATCTCGATCCTCTTCAATCAATATTTCATTTTCAAGTAAATCGGACGCACCTTTTACCCAAGCCATGTACTGAATTTGTAGTTCAGGAACATCAAAAACAACCGCGTTGGGTTTCCAATTTTCATTTGTTTTATAAATAAGATTTTGGTAATCGATTACTTCTTGGTTAAACTCTTCCGCATCCGTATAAAACTTAGCCGAAAAAGTCCAAGCAATGTGGTTCAAGGTAAAAGGGGAGTGGTTTTCCGCAGTTGTAGCTGGTTCCGCAGTTGGTTTTATCTCGTTGACTTGTTGAGGGGTGCTTTTTGTCCCGAATAGTTTACTGAAAAAAGACATAGATGATATGGATTTATGTTATGGATGAAGTTGATCTATTGTTGTAAATACGTAGCAAAAAGCATTGAACTCAATACAAAATAAAGCCGAAATCAAGCCGTTTTACTTGCCAAACAGTTTTTGCCAAAAGCTTTTTTTCTTTTCAGGAACTACTTGTTCATGGGTGATGATTACGCGTTCCGTATTTTCAAGAATTTCGTTGTCATTTAACCCTTGATTCCCTTCCAATTCCCTTAGTTGTTCAAACATCGCCTCTTCATACAACAAGGCACCTTCGGTATCGCAATGGAATAAATTAGAATAACAAGTCGATTCGTTGAGATTCATAGGATTGGGCTCAACTACTTCAGTAGCTTCTAAAAGTCCAAGGTTATGTTCTTTTGCATAAGTTAGTGCTTTCAGAAAAACATTGATTCGGTTATGCGAATAAAAATCGTCTAACTCTCTTTTTACTTCCTCCTTTGTTTGGTAATCGGACAACAGAGCTACCACCTGATTTGCATTGATATAAATACCAGAGCTGTAGTTTTCAACTAAAGTATTTGCGATAGGGTTGGGCACTTTAACTTTTAAAATATCTTCCCAAGGCGTGGTATATGCTTTAAACTGTGGCTTGTCTTGAATGAAAAAGGAAAAGGCAGTACCTCGGGTGTAAAAGTACGTCCTGAAAAAGCCTTGTATTACCGCAATATAATAGCCGTGTGTCTTGTCAAAGTAATCTGTAGGAGCAGTTGCTTTAGCTACTTCAATCGTATTGATATATTTCTCAACGTAGAATTCGTCAACATCATGCTCTTGGGCTAGTTTTTCAATACTCGATTCGTCTTCTAGTACATCGAAATACCAGGTTTGTATTTCTTGTTCACTTATTGGATGGTAGCTGATATCAAATCCCATAGCTTCTTTTTAGTGTTAATGCAATGTTTTGCTTAGTACGAATTATAAATGTAAGAAATAAAAATACGTAAATAATGGGTAAAAAGATGTAGGCTAAGATAATTAACATTTGGTTTTCAAAAAAGCTAAAAGCTTGAATTAAACTAAATTTAGGTATGTTAATCAAAAGGAACGTATTCAAAATGGTGTTTCGATTATGGTCCTTTCTGCCATTATCTGTTCTTGTATGATGTAATCAAATAACGATCACTTTGTATGAAGTCTTTGAGGCGAATCTTTTTCTACTTCACTCGCTTGCACGTAATTTCCGTGTATTTAATAGCATTAGCCTTATCATCTATAGGATTAGGTAAGGAAGTCATAAAAGCGAATTCATCTTCTGTCAAATGGGTAATGAGCATTTCTTCTTTTACCCCTGTATCGTCTGTCGTATGGATGGTGTTGTTTTGCAGGGTATAGCTTAATCGAATAACTTCTTCCATACAATGCCCCTCTTCATCTTTTCCTACATACGTGTGAATCTCGATTTGATCTGCAGTGAAAATCCACGTTAGCGGTTCGCAGCCCATTTCATTCTTAGGGCTAGTATCGGATAAAAACTTTGCCTCTCTATCGTAAATCTTAGCCGATGCAAATTCCCAGCTGCCGATTAGATTTTCTATTTCATAGCTTTTAGTTGCTTCTTGTTCTTTGCAACTACTCATTCCCAAAAGCAATACAGATACTAACAAAAAGGAGAATATCTTTTTCATCTCATTCTATTTTTAGGTAAAAATAAAACTTTCAAGAGACTTTGTGAAACGTGATATTTAACTTTTTGTGAATTGATAGTAAAAGTAAATTTAAGCAGTCCTAGATTTAGTTTTTGCGATAAACTAGAAATATGGAATCAGCCCGTGATTGTGTTTATCTTTCAAAAATCCATGATCCCAATATACCATACACAAAAGGAATAAAAGCGAGAAATAATTGGGGTATAAACTCTGACCAATTGGATTGTCTTGTTTCTTTATCTTGACCGAATTTCGTTATAAAATAGATAGGACGATTATATTTTCTCATACTTCTTTGATTGATTTCTTTATAGAGTAATAAAAAAGTTAGAGGGCTCAAAGACATTAGGGAGTTGGATTTTTCCAAGGGTGTTAAACTACCTTGAAAAAACAATAGAGCTGAAAGTAGAATAGGAACAACAGCTAAAATCAAAGCAATACTATAATTATTTTTTTTTCGTAAGATCCTATGTGTGGGAGGATAGATAGCAGTTGGTATCAAAATGAAAAACAGAGAGTAAAATAATAAAAATAAAGACATAATATTCCTTTAATTAAGGCTAATATAACTAGTTTTTGAATTAGAGGAGTACCGAATTAGTAGAATTTTAAATTAGGATAATATTGTTTATAAATCGATTTCTACTTTTTCAAAATTTTCTGCGATTTCTAAAATTGAATTTATTAGAAAAAGACATTCTTGGTTATTTTCGGACATTAGGAAAACAAAACCCCATGTATCTTTTGAAAGAATGAATTCTCCCATTTCGGAATTTACATTTATTGAAATTTCATCATTCATCCATAAATCCTCAAAGTCTACAACTTCGGGCTTTAATATTTTAATTGCATCAAGGAAATCAGAAAGAAATTCTTCTTTTTCTAAACCATTAAAGATTTCAATCAAAAGTTTCTCTGATCCATATCCTGGGCGAAAATGATACTTATACATTTTATTTCAGTTGTTTATTTCGCAATGTTGAGATGAGCTTGCAGATAACGCTCCGGGGCTTAGCGTCAGTAGTGGAAATTGAAGTGAAAATTTTCAATTTATCGATACAGTAAGCAAAAGCCAATTAATGGAATAAATTTAGAAAAAATGCCTATGTAATGGTTTTTTATATATTATTCTAAAGTTTTACTTCTGTCATAACCCGCCATTTTGAATAATACATATTAGTAGCAGTTTGCCTTTTTATTCGTAAAATTCTTTCGGATATTCCACAATTCCATTTATGTTTTTCAGAGCATTTTCAGTTAATTCGATTAACATGCAGTTTTCATCAGGTACATCAAAAGGCAGCTTTATGCCATATTTATTTGACATCTCATAACCGAATTTTGGATAATAGTTTTCATGCCCAAGTAAAATCACAGAATTGAAATTCAAATCTTTTGCAATTTTATGAGCTTTTACTATCAATTGACCACCAATTCCTTTGCCTTGATATTTTTTCAAAACAGCTACGGGAGCAAGTGCTAAAGAAATTGTTTCTTCAAAATTTACGTTTATAATTTTAATTTTCGTCAATAAAATGTAGCCAACAATTTGATTATCCATTTCAGCAACAAGAGATAATTCAGGGATGAAAGATTCAGATTTTCTTAAGCGTTCAACTAAAAACTGCTCCTGATGATCACTAAATTCTTCATCTTTAAACGCATTTTCAATAAGTTTAAAAACGTCATCATAATCTTTGATTTCTTCTTTTCGGATATTCATTTTTAAAATTTAAGAGATAGGTTTCTACGTTGGAGAATTGCTACTAACATCGTGTTTTATGAAATAAAATGCAAGTTGTTTCGTGACAAAACACGATACCCTTATTTCGTAAAATCGCTAAGCTAAAATAATTAATTTTTTGTAAACAAGCTATTTATATAAAAATAGTAGAGTGATAACGAAACAAGTTCTTTTAAAATAAGATTCTATAAATAGGGATAGCAAAATAGGCTTATATGTTCTATAATCAATAATATAAGGATAAGTTTTATCAAAATTAAATTCCAACCATCTAGAAAAACAACCTGATCTCTTAGGTTTATTTCATAAACACCAATTGGGAATCTCTTTGTATTCTAGTTGAATCATTAAGGATGATAATCCATTAGTTCACTTTGTACTGGATGATTTTCTTCGTATCAAAAAACTGTAGCGCTTTCATTTGTTGCACAAGTGTTTCCATTTCCATGTCATTGATGACAGACAAAATAATAATGGGTCTATTCAAGTGATCGTAAAAACTTAGCAGCGTATGATGCGTTAAATCAATGTCCGATATTTTCAACAATTGTGGGAACAATTCTTTTAAAGCCTTCAATGTTTCGTGATGATTTTTGTCAATAATAACCAATTGCGTTTGAGGACTACTTTGTAGCGATTCCAAATTCTGTGGAGCTAAAATAGGAGAGGATAAACTGCTGTGCGTCATTTGAAAATGTTTCCCGAAAGCTTGTCTTATTTCTGTTCTTTCTATATTGGTTTCAGCATCCGTGTAAATGGATACTCGATTGAGTAGCACGCTATAATCCGTTCGTGTATTGGGAAACTTTGCTGCAAATAAAGCAATGGCATGATCAATAAAAGGTTGATCTATTGGTTGTTGTTTGGCTAGGTATTCCTCAACAGATGGATAGAGTTCTTTTGCAAATCCATTGATATATTCGTTGTTATACCAATCTTTTGTAAGTAAGCTTCCAGTGATGTTTTTATGCACCCAACCGTTTCCTATGGCTGTAGCTAAGGCTTCATCAAAAAAGTTATAGGCATACTGCTTGTATGGAGAGGGATTTGCTTCAAACCACTGATCGATTTGCTGCTGAAATTCTGGCGTTTGCTCATTAAAGAGTACATGACACATTTCGTGAAAAACAACACCCATTCGTTCAACACCTCGAGTATCATTCGTCAAAACACCAATACAAAGACTATTGGCATGTGGCGTAGCTGTTGAAATTCCCTTTTGTCCAGGAATGGGGTAAAGACTAACAAGAAAAGGAATATCTGCCGTCCACGTGGAACGATAAAAATGACGGATTTTATCAAATATTTCCGATGATTGGGGAACGTATGTTTCTAATTTTTTTCGTTGTTCCATTATATTTTCTTCATAATCATCCCAGATTAGAAGGTCGTAATACGTTTCTGCTTGTTTAAGAATAGTCACTAATTTCTGCTGCTCACTATGGGGTAAAATCCCAATCGACCGCTGTTTAAATTCGTCTATTGTATTCGCATTGACTAAAGCGATAATGAGCAAATCCTGCGTTGAACGATAAGAATTTCTATTTGCCGGATACCCTTCTAATTGATAGTGGTAATTCAATTTTAAATGTTGAAAATCAACACAAAGTTGTCGAAAAACGCTATCCTTTGCGATGTTTGGTACAATGTATTCTCTCAAAGTAGGAGAAACGCCTTGCTGGGTCGTCATTGTTTCCATGAAATTAAATACACAATAGGGTTTACTTACCTTAAACTGCATGATTTCCTGTGCAATTGAAAGCTGTGCAAAAGCCAATAGGCAGAATAAGAATAGTCGTTTTCTCATGTATTCTTTTTTTAGAAGGAACATTTAGGGATGTAGATTGGAAATTTTAATGCTTCAACAATAGAAGAAAATCCAAGGTATAAATCAAATATAGAAAAAAAGAACTTCAAAAAAGCATCGGATGCTATTTCATCAAATACGAAGTGAAAATAGGAGTGATGTTTTGGTTTTATTAATATCCCCTAAAATACACTTATACTACATTCCGCTAAAACCTCCTGTTCATCCATGATTCATTTTTTTCCATAATCTTGCCTTTTAATTGGTTATTACTTTTTTATGAGCCACACCTAGCAGCTAGCTTTACTATTGCACTCGATACAAAACTAAAAAAGCAGCAAAACAAGGGCAATACCCACTTCCGTTTTCTTCCACTTTTGGGATAAAAAAGGAGTTTTTTTCCTTTCTTTTCCGAATTGTGAAATTGTAAATAATTGATTTTTAATATTTTGACATGAAGTAATAAAGGGCATGTAAAGGGTTTGTTAGGGGAAAGTAAGCACCAGCAAGGGTTTTAGGCCATTTTACCAATGTTACCCCTTACAAACCCTTTACAATCTACTTGGAGAGTGAGAGGGTGTGGTGGTGAAATCGAAACGAAGTGAAAATCGGAACGAAGTGTAGATTCATCGAAAACGAAAACAAAATAGCAACTCGGTGAGATATATTCATCAAACACAAAAACCAATATAAAATTTGTGAGATAGAAGGTGTGGTGGTGAAATCGAAACGAAGTGAAAATCGGAACGAAGTGTAGATTCATCGAAAACGAAAACAAAATAGCAACTCGGTGAGATATATTCATCGAACACGAAAACCAATATAAAATTTGTGAGATAGAAGGTGTGGCGATGAGATGATGAGGCGGTGAGATGATGAGGTGGTGTGAGCAAACCTCACAAAGAACAAACCTCACAAAGAACAAAAAATGAACCTCACAAAGAACAAAAATGGCAATTCACCCTAATAACATGAAAATTTATTTCAAAAGGGAGGAGGGATTATAGATCCCCAAACAAGGTAAATTGACACAAAGAAAACCGATAACTCTCGTTATCGGTTTTCTTTGCGGAGAAAGAGGGTTAGCCTCTTTTATGCCGTATACTGTATAAATAGGGATGTTCACTTTTTTAAATTGTGGTGAGCACCTTATTCGGAAAAGTTTTATACTATGATTGGGACTTATAATTCTAGGTAAAAATAGAAAAAAGTTTAATTTTAAAAAACATTCCTTTTACAAATCATTTTAAATATGCTTAATAAAAAGCATGCAATTTTTTTATCTATTTTACTTTAATTACAACATACAGATATAATTAAAAAGAGTATACATAGAAAATCTTATTTTTTGTAGCATTTATACTTTTAAAATAATGATTGTATAACAAATTTCTTTTTTAATAAAGAATATTTAAAATTAACGGACTCTATATTTATGTATTTCAATTCTTTGTATGATTCGAGGAACTCAATTAATGATATTTTATTGTAATCAAATTTTATCTTATTTAAAGTAAAAATTTCAGCCAGTATATCTGTTTTTTCCTTAAGGACTTCATAAATAATGATATTATCATCGTAATTTTGAAACAAATCTTTATAATGTTTTTCTATTTTCATATTTTGAAGCCTCCTTTCTTCAACTAGTATTTCATTGTTTATTTTATTTATCATTAACCTACTTTTGTTTTCTCTACTATAAATAGGTAGATTTAAACTTATTCCTATAGTCATAAAAGAATTTAAGTCTAACTGATTTAAAAACAAATAATCATTATTCATTCTTGAGCTATAATATGTTCCAAGTGAACTAAACAAATTAATAGATACTTTATTTGATATAAAGTTTTTTCTTAAACTTAAGCTATCTATTTTGTTTAATACCTTGTTTAACTCTATTTCTGGTATTTGTGATATCAAATCTTTATGATACAAAAATTTAATATCTTCATCAACTGAAGCTATTGTTATGTTTTTTTCTAATGTTAAGTTCTCTAGTTTATATACAAAATCTCTTGTTCTTTCTTCATAAAATAAAATTTCTTGTTCAATATTTAATAGTTCTTTTTGAGTTCTAAGTAGATCTATTTTATTAATTTTATTAGCGTTATAAAGAATTTTATTTTTATCCACAAGCTCAACAATATGTTCTTTATGTAATAAAGTTATATTTTTTAATTCTTGATTTAAAAGAACGTCATAATAGTATTCAGATATGTTTGTGATTAATCTTTTTTTACTATCTAAATATACAAGATTGTTGAATGTCTTATTTTCCTTTGAAATTGTATTATTCACTTTTGCCAATAGTAATTTTGATAATTGTTGTTGTATCTTAATACTAATACTAGTCGAATTATAATATTCGTCACGTGGATTTATTGTTCCTGATATTTGATCAAAAGATCTTCCCAAATTTGTTTGTTCTGAGATATCTAACGATATAGTAGGAGAAAAAAACCTGTTCATTTTTTCTTCATTAATACTTTTCAACGTATTTAAATCATATAATTCATCAAGGCGATTATTCTTTATAGCTTTATCAATTAAAGTCGTAAGATCAATCTGTCCAAAAGTATTACATGATATAAAACTAAATAGAACTAAAATAAAAACCTTATTAATTAGCACCGATTTCCCGTTTAACTCTTTTAAATATTTCACTTAATAATCTTTCGTTATTAATTATTATTTGTGCATTTACAGGCATCGTATAATGCATATTTATTTCTTTATCAATATCAGTTATCCCCTGATTAATCATCGAAAGTTTTAAAAATGTAGAAAATTGATTTTCTCTGTCAATATGTTTCAAATATATTATATCTTGTACTTCCCCCCTTAAATAACCGTAATCGATAGATGGATACTCTTGTAGTTCAATTAAACATTCTTGTCCTTTTTCTATCTTACCAATTCCTTCAACATTTATTTTTACGACAACCTCATGCGAATTTTCATTGTTAATAATAGCAAATAATTGCTCATCTTTTTGAACAAAATCATCCTTTTTCCAATATTTATAATACTTTAATTTACCAGAAATAGAAGCAATCATTAAGTTACTTTTTTTCCATTCTTGAATATGATAAATCAATTTTCCATATTGCTCTATTGTATGATTATATTCAAGAGCTATATTTAACTTTTCATTTTCTATTATTTTTCCTTGATCTAAATTCAATAATTCATTTAGGTTATCCTCAGTATTAAATTGTTTATATAAATTATTATAGTTTGTCAACATTTGTAAATAATTATTTTTTGTATAGACTAATTCATCAACAGATATTAATCTTTGAGCAAATAAAATTGAATCATTTTTAAAATTTTTTTCAACTAGATCCAACCTAGACTTGGCTTCTTCAATTATTTTTTTATTAATTACTTTATTATCTAGATTTTGATTAATCTTTGTTTGTAAACTACTTATCTCGTATTTCGTAAGATTCAGTCTTTTTAAATTAAATAATTTATGTAATTGATTATAGAAGGCAATATATGAAGTAGAAACTTCACCTAATTTACTAACATCAGCATTTATTAATCGATTATATATAACTTCTAATTCCTGTATGTCAATACTTAAATTAATATCTTTTGTTAAGAGACTATCTAGATTCATAATTGAGCGATAGTCTGCTAGATCATTATACACTAAAATCACATCACCTTGATTTACTATTTCATTATCATTAGTGATAAATGAAATAACACCATCGCGATTCGCTCTAAAATCAACGATATTTTCATTCACAAGAATTCCTTTACCTTGCAAAAATTTAGGCACTTTTAAAAAATATGATACAACTAAGAATGATATAATTATAAACAGTAGAAAGAACCAAATATTTAAAATATTCTTAGACATGATTATTCATTTTTGTTTGAGCGTTTAACATGATATTATATAGTCCTCTTCGATCGACAAGCTGATCATGAGTTCCATATTCACTGATAATTCCTTTATTTACAAAGAAAATCATGTCAAAATCTTTAATTAGACTAATATTATGTGTACAAACTATCATTGTTTTCTCTTTATAATGAGACCTAATATTATTAAAAATCACATACTCATTCATTAAATCTAAAGAGTTTGTGGCTTCATCTAAGACTATGAAATCCTTATTCTGATATAACGCTCTTGCAAGAAGTATTCTCTGTTTCTGTCCCTCACTAATACCTTTTGAGTCGTTGTTAATTACATCAAACATTCCTTTTTTATAGTTAGAAATTACATCTTCTAAATTGGTTAATTTAATGACTTTGTCTAACCAATTATAGTCTACATTTTCATTGTAGTATACAATATTCTCAACAATAGTTCCCTTAATTAATCTACTTTCCTGAAGCACACATGAAAAATGAGTTCTATAGGATTCTAAATTAATTTCTGTAGATTCAACTGCATTAATCTTAATTATCCCTTCACTAGGTGCATATAATCCCAATAATAACTTTAATAAACTTGATTTACCACTTCCACTCCTACCAACAATGGCATATTTTTTTCCTGGCGTTAACTTTAGCGTAATACCAGATATAACATAATTATTACCTCCTGGATAAACTAACTTTACCTTATAAAGTTCAATTAATTTTATTTCATTTGATATGGCTATACTATTATCTGAATTAATAAATTCATAACTATTGTAGCTTGCATTGATTTCTTCTAATGAAATTTTATAAATCTCATATGAAGCAAGAAAATTGATGAAACTTGTAACGGGATTATTCAAAAAACCTATGATAAATTGAATCGAAATGAGAGTTCCCATAGTCATCTCACCTTCTAAAGTCTTATGAACACATAAATATAAAATAGCAATATTTTTAGTACCATTTAACATGAAGGTCCCAAATTCATGTTTACTCTTTGTGACATTGTTTTTGAAAATTGAATCTTCAAATTCATTATTATCTTTTTCCCATGTATTCAATAATTTTTTTTCTTTATTGTATACTTTTATATCATAGATATTATTCAATAAATCATACCAATAATTATTTTCCCTAATCTTGCCTTCTCTCAATTTTAGCTCGATAAGCTTTTTATAAGAAATAAAGATATATTCCCAAAAAAAGCTTAGTATTAGGAATAGTATAAAAATCACAAACACACTTTTGCTAAAAATCAATAAAATACAGGAATAAATAACTGTCATAAAAACAGCATTAACAAAATAGACTGTATTAGTGGTTATAAAACTACTTAAGTACCCCAAATCGCCTATTTTCGTCTGTAATTTACCAAAGCTCAACATAGTCAACGAATTAACTTTACTCAAAAGTATTGTCACATAATCGTAGATTAATTCACTTTTAAATTGACTAGAAAGAAGTAATGAATAATAGTTTTTAACTATATTTCCAAAAGCAATAGATAGAATAAGCACGAAATAACCTATAAATATTACATTTAAAAAAGAATAATCATTTCTATTGCGGCCTAAATCAATGATTACTCTAAATAAAAATGGGGTTAATGCTTGAAGTATGGTTAATACAAATAAAATTATTCCTAAATGATTAAATAGTTTTCTTCTTTCCTTACACTTAGAAAATAAATAACTTTTATAACTCTTAAATTTATTATTCATCAATAGTAAAATGGGCTTTATTACTTAATATTATCTTTCCAATGTTATCTTCATTATTGAATAACATTTTTTCAAAAGTTTCTCTATTCAAATCTAGTCTCCCTTTAATTGGATCAGAAATAGAAATAAAATTTTTTTCGTATCTATAAACAATAACAAAATGCATATCATTTAAGATAGTTAAAAAAGGAAAAGGAAGTTTATACACCACCTCAATATTAGACACCACTAGAGGTTTAGTTTCGATGTGTAATTTTTCTAGGATGTTTATTATCTCATAGATAGACAATCTTTTTTCTAATAATTCTTTTCTAAAAATAGGCACCTTCTGATTATAATACACGCATAACATTTTAATACAGGCAAGCCCACAATCCTTATCTCCTTTTTGTAAGAAAAGAGGAAAATCAGTCATCACTATATGCATTCTGAGCAACAACAAGAAAGACTGCATATAGCCCTTCTTTGATTGCTAAAGTTTTTAATACATTATCCAATAAATTTAAATAGAGATAGAACTTCCCAATTTCATCGCTTTCATAGGAACGAATAATCTTAGAAAAAAATGGAGAAATAAAATTAGAATCGTCTAATTGACATTCTTTTAATTGAGAAATTGTAGATTTCAATTCTAAAATTGATGGCAATTGATTTTCAACTTGATTTGAAAAATTAGATTCAATAATTAATTTCTTAAAGGTCTCAATAATATCCTTATTTTCCTCTTTAAACTTAGTATCAATGGTTTCAAAAATAATATTCATTCTATCAATACTATGATGGTCTAATTCTTGATAGTAGGAATTTTGTCTGTATTTTAATCTTAAAAAAGACAGTAAATTCTGAACCATCTTTGTTGAAGTTTGCATTTTGATTTCTTCAACGATGTAAATAAATAAAGGAATTAATTTCTTATAAGCGAATTTTTTTTCAGTTTCTAATAATTGAACTACAGCAATATTTACTTGTTTTAAAACTACTTCAGAGCTATTTACCAATCGCTCATCGTTTACTAGTTCTGAAATGTAAAAAGCATCTATTGTTTCATATTTAAAAAAGTGTATACTAGTCTTATGAACTAATAGGAGTAATTGATTAAGAACTTGATTTATATTATTATTTTTAAAAACCAAAAGATACTCATATTTAAAAATTGCATTCTTAAATACTCTTTGGCCATATAAAAATTGCTGTGCTAAAAACTCATTTTTTAAAATATTTTGCACTATCTTCATATAAAAAAGATAGCTGTTTTCACCACCAAATGATACATTCAAAATATACTTTTCATCGGATATTTTTCCAGTATTTAATAATGAAAAGTTTAAAAATCTATCGATTTCATTAAGGATATATTTATTTTCTTTCGTGCTTAAATATTCTTGAGAAATTTTATTTATAGTATGTAAAAACTCTAGACCCTCTACCGTTTTGCTCAATAATTTACTTCTTCGATACCCATCAAATCCATATTTACCATTTTCTTTAAAAAATAAATAAGCTTTACTGATATTGATAAGAAAATCTGCTAATGTTAACGGAATTTGTTCTTCATTTAAATCTTTAGAGAAATTTTTTTTAAGCTTTATAAGGGATCTTCTTATACCTCTAGACTCATTAAAATAGTTTATATTTGTTCCTTGATAAAGCAACTTACAGTATAGTTTTAAATTGGCTTCTAATTCCAATTTATCAGATATGAATATACCTTTAATAATCATATCAATTATTGTATTACTACTAGAATAACAGCTATCTATCAACACTTCATTAAGAGAATGCAAACCAACTCTAGTAAAATCAACTTTATATCCTTGATAGAGCATACCAGCAGAAGAAACTCCTGACAATCTAGAATCTATAATTAGAATGTCAATATCACTAACCACAGATACAAATTCCTTTTCTAATTGACTTCCAGTTAGTATAAAACACTCGACATCAGGATAGGTCTCAGAAAATAAAGTTTTGGATACCTCCAAAACTTTATTTATATCATATAATTCCAATTTATTGTTCTTTAAGTTTAATGGTTACAATACCAAAATAATAACCTTGCAACCCATATATTCTACTTACAACTGACTTCTCAAAAGTAAATGCTTTTATATCATCAGGCGTATAGTCTTTAAAATCTGAAGATTTCATATTAATTTGTTTGGAATCTTTGTCTAAGAGAATAACATTAAATTCTCCTTTCTCTACTAAAGGTAAAGCCCCTTCATTGAAATATTTTGAAGAAGTTATATATAAATTTTCGATAAACTCTTGTAAATTTACTTTGTTTTCTATCTGAATTTCTTCAGATTTAACTTGAATAATTGGAATTGTTGTACTTGGTGGTAATTTTTTTACATCTTCTTGGCTGAATGCTAAACAAGTAGAGCATAGCATCATTAAAATTAGTTTTTTTTTCATGTTATTAACTTCTGCTAAATGAACTATAATCTACTATTACAAATCCTCCTCCTCCGTTGTTATTACCTGTACTTGAGGTCCTAAATTCTTTATAAATATATTCGACTTCACCTTCATCATTTATTTCCGTCATATTCAAAACATCATCTGGTGTAATTGTTTTATACCCTGTCCCTTGCTCAATATATTCTTGAAATTGATAAGCATTCACTTCATCCATTACATCATAGTCTGCAAAATTCCCATTTTTATCAAATGATAATTCTCCATTTTCTATTTGATTAAGATGCTCTAATTCATGCATAAGCAGTCCCAAATATTGAGATGGTGTTCCAGGTATAGTGACAACATATTCATTGGTATTAGGATCATATGAAGTACCTCCTTTTGGGTTTTTTCCTGGCTCATGATAATCTGGATTAACATCAAATCTATAATTTTTATCAGAATCTCTTAGTCTATCGAGAATATCTAAACCTTTTTGATAAGCATCCATTAAAGCTTTTCCCTTTATGGGATCTATAGCTCCATTGTCTATTAAGTTTTTTATAGCCTCTAAGTTATCTTTTAGATAATTTTCTGTAAAATCCATCATGTTATGAGGATCATTGATATCGCCTTGATTGGTAGGGTAATCAGAATCACCACCTCCAATACCTCCTCCACCTCCTCCATAACTAAAACCTGGATCTGAGAAAGAGAAATCTCCCCATGACCAATAAAAACTAGGATCAGGACCTCCAGGAGGTATAATTATTGTAGGAAGTGTAGTTGTACCGCTCCAATGCCCTCCCTTAGTTTTCTTTTGTTGGTAAATTGCCATTTCCTTTATATCCTTAGATAGTTCAAAAATGTTTTTCATATTAAATGTTTTTTTTATTAAATGCAAATATATAGTATTTAACAAAAAAAACACAAAATACACTATTATTTTATACTAAAAAACCAAAGCAATACCAATTAAAATATAGTAAAAATGTTAATTATTGCGTTTTTAATAAAAAGAAAAACAATATTAAAATAAATATTAAAATAATATCGACCTTATGTTGGCTTATTCATATAATGAGAATTTATATGTAAATTATTTTCTCAAATTATAACATAACATCTTAAAAAAAATCAACATAATGATAATCAATGTATTAAAAACGAATACTATATAAGAGATTTTAAAATCTGATTTTGAAAATAACAAAGCAATGTGATTATTAATCATCAAGTTTAATACTTGTCTCTTGATTCTAAAAACGAAATATATAATGGGAAAGTATTTTCTACAAGTTTAGATTTTTGTTTACTTTAATTGTGTTGCTTCTTACATCTCCATTTATCACATCTCCATTTTAATAAAAATTTAGGGAACTGACCTTTATAAACTAGCGACTTCGGAGTAGTTTTCCAGCCGGCTGCAAGAGCAAGTCGTTTTGATAACTCGAACCTTAATTTCGAGTGCCTCAAAACATAACTTGCTGTTACCTTTTCGGTAACTTTTTCAACATATTTACAATATGTTTTTTATAATGTGAATACTGTTTAAACACCTATTATTTAACGCCAAGTATACCACTTAAATACCTTTTTTTCATTCTTTGTCTATATCTCTAGTTATTTGTCTAATCAATGTTTTGGTTAGACAAACGCAATATCGTAGCTATGACTTTACATAGCTCCCAACGATTAAACACACAAATAGACTGTTGATAAAATCTTTACACAGTTTAATGTCTGAAACATTGGAATTGTAACTAAAAGGACAGCATAATATTTAACTAACTACATAACTAGACAAAACTATAAACAGCTAAAAAACTATAAATTATGAACGAAGAATTTAAAAAGAAACCTAGAATTGACGAAGAAGCGATGATGGCACTAATGGTTGACGGCGTAAGGCTTAAGGGATTTACAGAGGCTGAACTAAATGCTCCTGGTATAAGAGATGAAGATGAAAAGACTATGAATGAACCAAAGAACCGAAGACGTGTAAAAAAAGAACAGAACTCTACTAAAGAGTGTAAAGTAGTGGATTATGAAGAATTCTTTTTTAAAGATGTCAAAAGCACAGCACGTCATGGAAAGTCAGTTTACATTGATCCTGAGCACCACAAAATCCTTTCTCGTATTATTCAGGTTATCGCAGATGATAAACTTACGATTTATGCTTATCTATATAATCTATTAGAGCACCATTTCAATGAATTCGAACAGCAGATAACTACAAGCTTCAATGAAAAGAACAAGCCTATCTTTTAAGTATTTCAATAAAAGAATAAAGTTGTAAAACTGTAAAGATGCTTTTACAGTTTTACAACTTTAAAAGTACAAAGACATCTTTAAGATACCTTTATCTGCAAACTATTGTACCTGTTATTCCTCTCGAAGAATCGTCTAATATCCCAAATACTTTATTATTATTTGAAAGCATGAGCACTTATTCAATCTTATTACTATCCCAAGTCTTTAGTGCTGCTCGATATGTACTATAAGAAGATGCGATCTGAGGGCTCTGTAAAGTCTTTACATTTGATTTATAAATTAATTCTTTTATTAAAATAAAAACTATAATCATTTTGTAAGTAATACTCAATCTCATTAATTGCTTTTAAAATACTATCTAAAAAAGAAAAAGGTAGAATACCATCCATAGTAATTCTACCTTTTTTTATTGTTTATATCCAATGATAGGATTCGTCTTTTCTGTTTTGATAACAAAGCATATCCTCTTTTCTAAGTTCTGGGAAAAATCTAATAGCTCTTTCAATAGCATAATTAGGCAAGAACTTAATCTCCTTACATATTGTAAGAAGTACTTTCTCTTTGTTATATAATCGAACTATTTCATCTATTTCACTTTGATCTCCACGTTCAATTACACGTGCTATAATGGGAATATATGCTTTCTGATAATCAAGATTATTAATATCAGTATCCCAAAATAATTGAGTCCCTAAAGTTGAAATATCTGTTAGTTTTTGCTCTTTTTTCATATGATAAATATAGTGATTTTAAAGAGGTTAAACAATTATTTATCTGCGTATTCCTCTTTTTCTAACATGCTGATCTATTTTTTTATCGGGTTCTAAATCGAATTGAAAAGAGGGATTTGCAACAGCTTTTTCTAAACGTTCTTTCATTCTATTCCAATTACTTTCTTTTCCATGCATCAAGGTAACCTCAAAATCTCGATAGATATTCTCATAAAAAGTTAATGCATAGGATGCTAATGCAGTATTGCCACCATACTTATTTTTATATGCATCTAAATAGGTTTGCAAAGGATTGTGCTCTAAAAGAAAATACATATCAACAAAGTCTTTGATACGCGTTCCGCTTTGAAAAATAGCATGAAGTTTCATTGCTCCAATATCTTCTAAAGAAGCTAATCGCACATTGTCTATATGCAATACTTCTTTTTGTAAAGGGTATTTATGTGCAATAATATCTACTTTAACCTGATCAATATCCATTAAAATAGTATTGTTAAACATTTCCTTCACATTGGCATTAAGTTTTTGTTTTAAATGTTGTGATATCGATTTATAATCAAAATCTTTTGTTGAAAATAGGTCTATATCAATACTAATTCGATGACCTATTTGAAGGCTTAATGCTGTTCCTCCTACAAGAATAAAATCTTGTAACTTTTCATCTTGCATAAGCTTTTGAAGCAAATTCCAAAGCTCATTGATAACGGTGTCTGTATGTAACATAATTTAAAATTTTTCAGAAAAGTATTCCTGAAAAATTCTCATATTATATTATTGACTTCCTGTGGAATCAATTGGCTTTTTGCTACACAAAAAAGCCTAACCAAAAGGTTAAGCTTTTATAATATATCCAAGTTTTGTCTATTTGCTTTGAATCAGTCTCTCTAAACGATTCATCATTTCTTCCTCAGTGTATTTTATGTTCCATAATTAGTACCTGAGTTTAATAAGGGCTCAAAGACAAAGCCAAATAAACTTCAAAACTGCCAAAAACCAAGTGAAATCTGTTTTGTTCTTAGTTTAGTTGTTTAACCTAAAAAACAACTATCATGGAAAATCAAATCACAAAAGAAGATTTAAGATTGTTTGCTCAAACAATCATTGGAGAGCTGAAAGAACTATTAACTAAACAAAACAAAGAGAATTCTCTTGATTGGGTAAAGGCTAAAGTAGCAAGGCAATTACTAAGCATCTCTCCAGCTTCCTTACAAACACTGCGCATCAGTGGGAAATTGCAGTATCGAAAAATACTTGGCTCGTATTACTACAACAGAAAAGATATTATGAACCTTTTTAATGAGTAGAAGTTAACTTCTATTCACTAAAAAGGTTGAAAATGGGCTCCCCTAAATTCCTTACTACAAATACTACAGTTGAATTATTAGAAAGTGTAGAGAATCCAAGGGAGTTTTTATTATCCATTTAACTGATTAATAAAAGTAGTTAGCTGAGCTAATTTATCAGGATTTAGCTTTTTTAAGCTCTCAAGTAAATCAGTAAAATTATCTGTTTGCTTATTTGCTTTTTCTTCAAGCTTACCTTTTAATATCTGCATTTCGGTCTTGATAGATTCTTCCTCTGTGAGAGCGTATTCCTCAGTCTGCTTAACAGAGTGATGTCCCAACATTTCTTTTACTACGTGAATAGGAACTCCATTACCAAGAGTTACAGTACTTCCAAAAGTTCTTCTTGCTTTATGGGTGTTTAAGTCGCTTATCTCACAAAGTGAAGCAATCTCTTTTAAATACTCATTCATCTTTTGATTAGAGCGAACAGGAAGTACAACATCTTTTCCAATACAATCAGGATGGTCTTTATACTTATCCATTATCTCAATAGCTTTTGGAAGCAATGGGATAGTAATATTAGCATCAGTCTTTTGTCTATTGATTCTAATCCACAAATTACCTTCTTCATCTTTTGTGATATCGCTTTTCTTTAGCTGAAATACATCGATATAAGCAAGTCCTGTATAACATTGAAAAACAAATACATCTCTTACGGTACTTAGCCTTTCATTGGTAAATTCTTTGTTTTCTAAAATTGATAACTCTTCTTTGCTCAATGGCTTTTTATTGAGCTTCGTCTTTTTAGGTTTGTATTGCACAAATGGATTCGAAGGAATAATTCCCTTAGCAACTGCTCTTAGAACAATCTTCTTAAAGTTTGAGATATACTTTATAGCGGTATTGTTCGAACACACTCTAACGGTCTTTAAATAATGCTCATAGCCAAGTACAAACTCATAGTTGAGTTCTCTGAACTCGATATCTTCTTTACCATAGATGTAACGAATGTACTCTGCTACATGTGATCTTGCTGTTACATATCTTTCATGTGTTCCTATAGCATACTCTTTAGGCACTAACTTAAAAACTTCATCATTATGCTTTTGGAATTCTTCTAAAACTTTAGCTTTACTTGTTCCCTTACCTTGGATATAATCCATAAGTACAGTAGCAGTAATAGGTTCTTCATTGCTTAAGAGCTCTAATTTGTACTTGGTAATCTTTGATACAATTGTATCTAATAGGTAGTTTAGCGTTTTAGCATCTTCTTTAGCGCCATTGGCACGACCTGCTTTTTGATTCCATCTTTTGATATCCCATTTGTGACTAAGGGAAGTCTCTTTGCGAATACCATCTACTGTGATTCTAAGGTAAACACCTCTTAAATCACTTTTCTCTCTAGTTGGTTTGAGAAAGAAATTAATTGATAACTGTTTTTCTAACATAATTCAACTGTTTTAAATATTAATAAATGTCGAATTAAAACGTTCCAAAAACACAGTTTAAAACTCTCTGGCACCCTTTGGCGTCTGGGTTTACTCAGTTGAAAGGTGCGCATCACTTGAATGTCTTTTTGTGCACCGAATCTATAACTTTTTTAGGTGCACTTTTGAATAAAATGCGATACCCCTAAAAAATAAAAAACCTATAACTCATTATGAATCATAGGTTTTGTGCTTTTTTACTAACTTTTGAAAAGTTACTATTTATAATTTCGCGGAGAAAGAGGGATTCGAACCCCCGGACCTGTTACAGTCAACAGTTTTCAAGACTGCCGCAATCGACCACTCTGCCATTTCTCCAGTAGTCTGCTTTACTTCCGTATTGCGAGTGCAAATATAGTATAATTTGTGTGTAACACAAGGCTTTGTTCGGGATATTTACTGCTTTTTTTACAGAAAAGATGTAAGTGGTTTATTCTGTGGGAATTAATTTTGAAGTTTTTTCTGAGGTTTGTGCTTTTTTCGATCGGTGCTTTGTTTTTAAAGTTATATTAGCTTTTAAATAAGAGCGGAAATACAGTATAACTATGATCAACTACAACAATAAAACATTTCGACCGGTGAGTAATACACCCAATGGAGAGACCTCTGGTGAAACCGTTTTTCACTATAAACAAGAGGGAAACAGACTAACTTCGGTATACAGTGGAGGAAAAATAGCATATGGTCATTTATTGGGGTTGGTAGATGAACACGGGATCATTAATATGCGTTATCACCAAGTCAATGATAAGGGTGAATTGATGACGGGAATTTGTCGATCGACACCCGAACTAATGGGAAATGGAAAAATCCGCTTGCATGAAGTATGGGAATGGACCTCTGGGGATCGATCCAAAGGCACATCAATACTGGAAGAAGAATAGACTCTAAATAAGAAATCCGCTAATTAGCGGATTTTCTAATATAGGTTACGCGATATGTTAATGCTTATCTGTTTTTAATCGTTGGTCAATGGGGAGTTCCAAGAACTCGATGATTTCAATCTGACCAAAGTTTTTATACAGTGGATTTAAAATGAAATTACATTCCAAAGGAATAAGCGTAGAGGGAACTTTCAAACCGAAGAAATTCCTGTCTTGTGCTAGTGTTGTAAAAACATTAGTCGTTTTAGTAGAATAGGGGTATTGATTCCAATGTTCTGGTAAATCGACCAATTCGGTAATAATAAAATCATCGGGTATTTCAATCTTAGCGACTAAAATATGCTGAGGTAGATTGGCAATGTTTTCAGAGTGCACATAGTATTCCAATAAAGCTAAAGCGATATTTTCAGAACAATATACTGCCCGAGTTCCGATTTCATTCCACCGACCACCCACTTTTTCTGCACCAATTCCAGAAAGTGTAGCATCCTTGTATTTTACATTGGCAACGCGATAAACAACCATTAGCTGTATACGTTATATTGGATTCGCGCAATTTCATTTTCTACAATTTCAAAACCAAAACTGCTGTCTAAGAGTTCAAATGGTTTTTTGTGGCCCAAAGCTTTAGAAGGCGTTAGAAGCCAATTTTTAAATTGCTCAAGGCTGTCAAAAACTTCAGACCCTAACCCAAATAATCTGGAAATCTCATAAATTCGCTCAGATGTCTGTAAGCTATAAACCTCTTTCTTTTGCATGCTGCTAATCGAAGTAGGCAAGATAAATTCAAATTCTTTTTCTGTCGCCCCAATAGCAGAAATTAATTCTTTCCATTCCATTTTTTTAACCCCTTCTCGGATCTTAGCAATCAATTCGAGTTTATAGTCTGGCGAATCTTTGGGATGCAAAACCACCCAAGCAGGGGAGAATTTCTCCAACTCGGTTGATTTTCTACTTGTTGTTTTTTGTGTAGCCCTCGTTTTTGTTGTCGTTCTAGAAGATACAATACGAGACTTCTCAGCAGGTAGAACCGCTGGTTTTTTCTTGTCGCTTGTGGGTTTGTTGATTGCCTTCATAGGTAATAATCGTATTTTTCCGATTGGGTATGCGTAAAATTACAATTTTAAAAATGGGAATCCAATTTTTTTATGTTTTTTGTGTTGCTAAAATAAAACGTAGGGATTAATGGTGATTTACCTGTTTGACGAGATATCGTGTTTAAAAACAAAGGATTATACTAAAAAAGTAAAAACAAAAAATCCGCTCATCGGCGGATTTTTCTTAGTTATATTGTTCTAGTATTTTCTTGTTGATGGCTTTGATTAGTGCTGGCCCTTCGTAGATGAATCCAGTGTATAATTGGATTAAAGAGGCTCCAGCTTCTAATTTCTCTATCGCATCTGCCGGAGAGTGGATTCCACCCACCCCAATGATAGGGAAAGCGCGGTTGCTCTTATCTGCTAAGAAGCGAATAACTTCTGTACTGCGTTGAGTCAACGGTTTACCACTTAATCCTCCCGTTTCTACTTTCTTTTCAGATTGTAATCCTTCGCGGCTAATGGTTGTATTCGTAGCAATGACACCTGCAATTTTTGTTTCCGCCACAATGTCAATGATGTCTAATAACTGACTATCCGTTAAATCTGGTGCGATTTTTAAAAGAATAGGTTTGCTTTTTGGTTTGCCGTTGTTTTTAGCTTGTAAGGCATTTAATAAAGCAGTTAAAGGTTCTTTATCTTGTAAAGCACGTAAATTTGGCGTGTTTGGCGAACTTACATTCACGACAAAATAATCCACATAAGGGAAAAGAGCATCAAAGCAAATTTCGTAATCGTCAATGGCTTGTTCGTTTGGTGTTACTTTGTTTTTACCAATATTTCCACCAATTAAAGTTCCTTTATTTTTCTTTAGGCGTTCAATAGCTTGGTCAATTCCACCGTTATTAAATCCCATGCGGTTAATTAGGGCATGATCTTCAACTAAGCGAAATAAACGCTTTTTAGGATTCCCATCCTGTGCTTTAGGTGTAATCGTTCCGATTTCAATAAAACCAAAACCAAAATGCTCCAATTCACTGTACAATTTCGCATCTTTATCTAAACCAGCGGCTAATCCAACCGGATTTTTGAATTTTAATCCAAATACCTCGCGTTCCAATCGCGGGTCATTCACCTGAAATTTCGAGCGAATAATAGCCGATACACCTGGAATTTTGTTGATGAATTTCAACGAATTGAAGGTAAAATGATGCGCCTTCTCTGGGTCTAAAGAAAAGAAAAACGGTTTGAGAATACTCTTGTACATAAAATGTGTGTGTTGCGTTGTAAAATACAGTGCGAAAGTACACTTTTTGTTATAATTTTTGAAACCTTCTGCAAAGAATACTTCGTTTTTCGATGGTAAGCCCTCGTAAAGCGGGAAATTAGGATAAGAATACCTAGCGCATTTAGGCTACTTCTTTTACTTGTGAAAAATAAGAAGTACCCAATAAAGCTAGGGCGACAACAATCATCGTTAAAGAACTAATTCCTTCACCAATGGCTAAATGAGCAATGGCAGCACCGATAATATTAATGGTAAATCCTGCATAAGCAAACCCTTTGAGTGTACGGGGTATAAAAGGAAGGAGTATAGCAAGTACACCTAAGATTTTAGCAATGGCCAATTCAATGCGGAAATAATCGGGATACCCTAAATAAGCAAATGCGTCTTTAAAGGTAGGATCTGTAAAATAGCTGTAAGCGCTAAATAACATAAAGGCACTAAATAAACCGGTTGATATCCAATAGATTAATTTTTTATTCATGGTGTTTTGTTTTTGATTTGTGAGACAAAGTTAGGGCGATTGTAAGAAAGAAACGGGGAGAGTAACCGGAAGGTAAGTGGTTACCTGAAGGTAATTGGGTGAGGTGGTGAGAGGGTGAGAGGGCGAGGTGGTGAGAGGGTGAGGTGGTGAGAGGGTGAGGTGGTGAGAAGGTGAGGTGGTGAAATCGGAACGCAGTGTAGATTCATCGAATACGAAAACAAATATAAACCCATGAGATATAGGGTGAGGTGGTGAGAGGGTGAGGTGGTGAAATCGGAACGCAGTGTAGATTCATCGAATACGAAAACAAATATAAACCCATGAGATATAGGGTGAGGTGGTGAGGTGGTGAGGTGGTGAGAGGGTGAAATCGGAACGCAGTGAAAATCGAAACGAAGTGTAGATTCATCGAACACCAAAACCAATATAAGATTAGGTGAGATAGGTGGTGAGGTGGTGAGAGGGTGAGGTTGGTGAGAGGGTTTCTAATTAAAACAGAGTTCTTCTTTCATTAAATCGATAAATCTTACAACTTCACGAAAAAGCAAAAAAGCGACTTCACAAAGAACAAACCTCACAAAGTACAGCGTATTATGTGAGCGGAGTATGCGACCCCTCCTTCGTCGGGGTGACATACTGGGTGTGAATTACGAGACGATGAGGGACTATCTCATAACCATAATCTCATAACTCATAACCTTCTCGCTTTTTTGCAACAATCCTCTTTAATCGATAAATCTTGCGATTTTACAAACCTCACAAAGCACAAACCTCACAAAGTACAGCGCATTATGTGAGCGGAGGATGCGACCCCTCCTTCGTCGGGGTGACATACTGGGGGTGAATTACGAGACGATGAGGGACTATCTCATAACCTTCTCGCTTTTTTTCAACAATCCTCTTTAATCGATAAATCTTACGATTTTACAAACCTCACAAAACAATTGGAGAGGAGAAAGTGAAAAAGGGAGAGAAGTAAATTTTCGATTAAAACAGAGTTCTTTCATCAATCGATAAATCTTACAACTTCACGAAAAAGCAAAAAAGCGACTTCACAAAGAACAAACCTCACAAAAAGCAAACCTCACAAAAATTTCGTATCTTTACCTGTAGCACAATTGCGTACAGCCATGGAGGAACAACGAGCAAACTGTAAAACAAATGTAATGGGAATCAAAGATAGCATGTCTATCTTGAGTGGGAAATGGAAACTTCATATACTGGGTACTTTATTGCTTCACGATAAATTGCGCTTCATGGAACTTCAACGAGCTTTAGGTGATATATCAGCCAAAGTACTCAGCAAAGAATTGCGAGATTTAGAACTCAATCAGCTGATTTATCGAACGGAGATTGACGGGGCAATTGTTGCGGTAGAATATGAGATATCTCCCTTTGGAATTACCCTGACTCCCGTGATTCAATCCCTAGCACATTGGGGGAATACCTACCGCCAAGAAATCATCCAACAGATGGAAAAAAACAAGGGTTTGAAAATGAAGTAAGCCTTCGAGAACTTATTTCAGCAGAAAAGCGTGGAAAGCGAATAAAATGTATTGTTATTATTCGCTAAAACCTGTATCTTTGCAACTCATTTTTTAAAAATAATTATGATAAAAATTACATTACCAGACGGATCAGTGAAAGAGTTTGCCTCAGGGGTAACTCCTTTCGATGTTGCTAAAAGTATAAGTGAAGGTTTAGCAAGAAATATTATTTCTGCCAACTTCAATGGTACCACCATCGAAACCACCACTGCTTTGACGACGGACGGTAGTTTAGTTTTATATTCATGGAATGATACAGAAGGGAAAAAAGCATTTTGGCATTCTTCTTCTCACGTAATGGCGCAAGCGTTATTAGAATTATTCCCAGGCATCAAGTTGACAATTGGTCCAGCAATCGAAAATGGTTTCTACTATGACGTTGATTTTATGGATCACAAAGTAACGGATGCTGATTTTAAGAGAATTGAAGATAAATTTTTAGAAATAGCTAGAGGTAAACACGAGTTTACAATGCGTTCAGCTTCTAAAGCAGAGGCATTAGCTATGTATAAAAAAGAAGAAAACCCATATAAAGTTGAATTAATCGAGAACTTAGCAGATGGTACCATTACATTCTGTGATCACGATACATTCACTGACTTATGTCGTGGAGGACACATTCCAAATACAGGAATTATCAAAGCGTTTAAAATCTTATCTATTGCTGGTGCATACTGGAGAGGAGATGAGAAAAACAAACAGCTAACTCGCGTATATGGTATTTCATTCCCTAAACAAAAAGATCTAACGGATTATTTAGCTTTATTAGAAGAAGCAAAAAAACGCGATCACCGTAAGTTAGGAAAAGAATTAGAATTGTTTACATTCTCTCAAAAAGTAGGACAAGGGTTGCCTTTATGGTTGCCTAAAGGAGCTGCTTTAAGAGATCGATTGGAATATTTCTTGCGTAAAGCACAGAAAAAAGCAGGATACGAACAAGTAGTAACACCACATATCGGACAAAAAGAGTTGTATGTTACTTCAGGTCACTATGCGAAATATGGAGCAGATAGTTTCCAACCTATTCATACACCAGTAGAAGGGGAAGAGTTCTTGTTAAAACCAATGAACTGTCCACATCACTGTGAAATTTACAACGCAAGACCTTGGTCATACAAAGATTTACCAAAGCGTTTTGCTGAGTTTGGAACGGTTTACCGTTATGAGCAATCAGGGGAGCTACACGGATTAACACGTGTACGTGGATTTACTCAAGATGATGCGCATATTTTCTGTACACCAGACCAGTTGGATGAAGAATTCAAAAAAGTAATTGACTTGGTGCTTTATGTTTTTGGATCTTTAGGATTTGAAAACTTTACCGCTCAAGTATCTGTTCGCGATTTAAGCAATCCAGATAAATATATCGGATCTGTAGAGAACTGGGAAAAAGCAGAACAAGCGATTATTAACGCAGCAAAAGATAAAGGATTAAATTACGTGATTGAGAGTGGTGAAGCTGCTTTCTACGGTCCAAAATTGGACTTCATGGTAAAGGATGCCTTAGGAAGAAGCTGGCAGTTAGGAACAATCCAAGTAGATTACAACTTACCAGAGCGTTTCGAATTAACGTATAAAGGATCTGATAATGAGTTGCATAGACCTGTGATGATTCACAGAGCACCATTTGGATCAATGGAGCGTTTTATCGCAATCTTGTTGGAGCATACCGGTGGAAATTTCCCACTTTGGTTGATGCCAGAGCAAGCTATTATACTGTCTTTGAGCGAGAAGTATGAAAAATATGCGAAAAAAGTTTTAGATTTGCTAGAAAATGACGAAATTCGCGCGGTCGTTGATAATAGAAATGAGACGATTGGTAAGAAAATTCGTGAAGCAGAGGTACAAAAATTCCCTTATATGCTGATTGTAGGAGAAGAGGAAGAGAAAAATGGTACGATTTCTGTGCGTAAACACGGAGATGCTGGAAAGTCAAATCAAACGATGAAAATTGAAGAATTTATTGCTTTTGTACAAAAAGAAGTGAGTTCATCAATGAAACAATTTGGAGAATAAAACAAATGATGTATAACGCTTGTAGAACCAAGCATTTAAATTTTTAAAGCCATAGCAGTAAGACAAAGAGGGGGATTTAGACCTCGCGAAGAGAAGAAGGATTTGCACCGAGTAAACAACGCAATCCGTGTTCCTGAAGTTCGACTTGTCGGAGACAATGTCGAAACGGGTGTATATAAACTAGCAGACGCTTTGCGTTTAGCTGAAGAGCAAGAATTAGATTTAGTGGAGATTTCTCCCAATGCAGAACCGCCCGTTTGTAAAGTAATTGATTATAAAAAATTCCTTTACGAGCAAAAGAAGCGCGAGAAAATGTTGAAAGCTAAATCAACGCAAATTACCGTTAAGGAAATTCGTTTTGGTCCGCAAACTGATGAGCATGACTATGAGTTTAAGAAAAAGAATGCAGAAAAGTTCTTAAAAGAAGGAGCTAAATTAAAAGCATTCGTATTCTTTAAAGGTCGTTCTATCATCTACAAGGATCAAGGACAGATTTTGTTATTGAGATTAGCGCAGGATTTAGAAGAATTCGGAAAAGTAGAGTCTATGCCTGTATTGGAAGGAAAACGTATGACTATGTTTATCGCTCCTAAAAAGAAGACAAAATAATTCTTTCAGTGAAAGAATAAAAAATAGAATTAAGTAAGATAATCATAATACCTAGGAACAAAATGCCTAAAATGAAAACTAAATCTAGTGCTAAGAAGCGTTTCAAGCTAACAGGTACTGGAAGAATCAAAAGAAAACACGCTTTCAAAAGTCACATTTTGACTAAAAAATCTAAAAAGCGTAAATTAGCTTTAACTCACTCTACTTTAGTATCTAAAGCAGATGAGCACAGCATCAAAGATCAATTAAGATTAATCTAATTCTAGGAAACTAGAACTGGATTCGGTTAAATTTATTTAATAACCCTGGAGTGGCGCTTAGTAATTTAGAAGAACTTGTAAAAGTCGCCCACTACAAAAACACTTGTAAAGAAATGGCAAGATCAGTAAACTCAGTAGCTTCAAGAGCAAGAAGAAAAAGAATTTTGAAGCAAGCCAAAGGTTACTTTGGAAGACGTAAAAACGTTTGGACAGTAGCTAAAAACGCGGTAGAAAAAGCAATGCTTTATGCTTACCGTGATAGAAAACAAAAGAAAAGAAACTTCCGTTCTCTTTGGATTATGCGTATCAACGCTGGTGCAAGATTACACGGATTAAGCTATTCTGTATTCATCGGTAAATTGAAAGCTAATAACATCGAATTGAACCGTAAAGTTCTTGCAGATTTAGCTACAAATCACCCTGAAGCTTTTGCAGCTATCGTTAATAAAGTAAAATAAGAAACGTTTGTCAAATCAGATTATTCTTACTTAATATAGTGAAAAGCCCTACTCAAGAGTAGGGCTTTTTTGTTTAGGGGTTGGGACGAAGCCTTTTTGTGAGGTAGGGGTTATGGGGTAAGGGTGAGGGTGAGGCGATGAGGGGGTGAGGCACCTCGAGATATGGGCGTTCACTCACCACCTCACCAATCTCACCAATCTCACCACCTCACGGGACTCACCATCTATCTCATGGGTTTATATTTGTTTGTGTATTCGATGAATATATCTCACCAAGTTGCTATTTTGTTTTGGTGTTCGATGAATCTACACTTCGTTTCGATTTTCACTGCGTTCCGATTTCACCCCCTCATCGTCTCACCTCCTCACCCTCTCACCAATCTCACCCCCTCACCATCCCACCGCCTAATCTTCTCACCTCCCCACCGTTCACCGTACCATTTTTTACTGTATATTTAGAACATAAATTAACTCATACTGCTCTACATCCATGATAGCATTTTTAGACTTACAAAAGATCAATTCACCTTACGAAGAAGCCTATCTACAGCGCGTAAAACAACTGTTTCATGATGGGATATACATGCTTGGGCAAGAGGTTGTTACCTTTGAAGAGCATTTTGCTGCTTATTGTGGAACTTCCTTTTGTGTAGGGGTGGGCAATGGATTAGATGCGTTGAAGTTAATTTTTGATGGCTACATCAAATTGGGTAAACTAAGTGTAGGTGACGATGTTTTAGTTCCTGCGAATACCTATATCGCGACTATTTTAGCCTTGTTGGACTGTGGATTAAACCCCGTATTCGTAGAACCTAATCTAGATAGTTATACCCTAGATGTGCATGGAATTGCGTATTCCATGACGTCCTCTACCAAAGCCGTGCTTGTTGTTCACTTATATGGACAAGTTTATGAGATGGACAAGATCAAACACTATTGCCACGATAGAGGATTACTGCTGATTGAAGATGCGGCACAAGCGCATGGTACAACCTTCAAAGGATGCAAAGCAGGTGCCTTTGGTGATGCAGCAGCTTTTAGTTTTTATCCGAGTAAGAATCTAGGTTGCTTAGGAGATGGTGGAGCAATTACCACCAACCATTTGGATTTGGTAGAAGTTATTCGTGCGACTCGTAATTATGGTTCGCACATCAAATATCAAAATAAGTACAAGGGATACAATTCACGCTTGGATGAAATCCAAGCGGCCATCCTCAATTTGAAGTTACCCAATCTCGATACAGACAATCAAAAGCGACTGAAAGTGGCTTACCGTTACATGCGTGAGATTAAAAACGTCAAAATTATTTTACCTCACCTTTCGTCTGAGGCAGCACATAATTTTCATCTTTTTGTTGTTCGTGTAGCAGAACGCGAGCATTTTCAACGTTATCTATTGGAGAAGGGGATACAAACGTTAATTCATTATCCGATTCCACCCCATCATCAACCCGCATTGGTGGAGTTTAGTTATTTGCAATTGCCCGTAACAGAATTAATTCATCAAGAAGTGGTGAGTATTCCTATTTCACCCCTTATGACAGAAGACGAAATCACACAAGTAATACAAGCAATAAACGCATATTAATGAGTAGAGGAGTTTGGCAAAAAATAAAGAAGAGCGAGTTTACTGCGGTTACCCTATTGAATACAATAGGAATCGTTGTACGACTCATTACGGCTTTGTTTTCTGCTAAGATACTCGCCTTGTTTGTGGGGGCTTCTGGGATGGCGTATATGGGGAATTTTCGCAATATGCTAGCCTCATTAGAAGCTTTTACTTCCTTTGGATTAGCCAATGGGATTGTACAATATGTGGCTTCCCATCGAGAAGATAAGCAGCGAATTGAGCAGTTTGTAACCACTTTGCTGCGCTTTATGCTTGGTATTTTATTGGTTGTTTCCTTGGGATTGTTTTTTGGACGAGAACAAATCGATCAGTATCTCTTTGCAGGGGCTTTTTCCATGCCCAAACTATTTATCTGCTTGGCTTTTGTTTTCCCTTTACAAGTGTTAAACGGAATATGGATTGCCTTTTTGACTGGATTAGCACAGTTTAAAAAAGTTATATACCTCAATATTATAGGCAATATATCAGGATTGCTCTTAACTTTTTACCTCGTGTATACCCAAGGGTTAAGTGGAGCCTTGTTTGCGATGATCCTAAGCCCTGTAATTCTGTTTTTTGTTTCCCTTTTTTGGGTGAAGCAAATGCTGCAACTAAAATGGCAACCGTTTGATTTTTCCTTGATCAAACCGTTGTTCTCTTATGCTGTAATGGCCTTGTTTTCTGCCGTTGTTAGTCCGTTGTGTTTGTTGTGGGTACGCAAGTTACTCATGCTCAATACAGGAGTGGAGCTCGCTGGTATTTGGGAAGGGATTCAACGTATATCGGGGATTTATATGTTGTTTATTACCACTTTGGCTTTTACTTATTTTTTACCCAAATTAGCAGAAGCCCAACAGTATCAAGAGAAGAAAAAAGTCATCCGACTCTACCTAACTGGTGTATTGCCGTTGTTTGCCTTGGGGTTACTACTCGTTTATTTTACGCGTAGCTGGATTATTCCGTTGGTTTTGGACGATAGCTTTAGCCCTATGATTGAGTATATGCAATGGCAATTGGTGGGTGATTTTATTAAAGGAGCTGTTTTGATTTATGGATTGTTATTCTATACTGAACGTTTATTGTGGCCCTATCTCCTTTGTGAAACGCTGTTTTTTAGCTGTTTTTACGGATTGACCTACCTCTTGATTGGGCATTTCGGTATCGAAGCAGCAACTTTAGGCTATACTTTGGCGTATATAATTTACAGTTGTGTTTTAGTTGTCTATTTTTCTTGGTATTTTAGCCGTTCAGAGTCTAAACATAGCCAAGGATAAATGAAAAAATATACCATTTTTGATTGTAGTGAGATTATTGTCCCTGAAATAAGTGACGAAAGAGGAAATCTCGCTGTGATTCAAGGGGAAGTCATTCCCTTTGAAATAAAACGCGTATTTTTTATTTACGATGTTCCTCAAGATAAAAGTAGAGGAGGGCATGCACACAAAGAACAGACCACGGTGCTCTTTGCACTTAATGGAAGCTTTGAAGTGATGTTGGATGATGGCATCCAAAAGAGAAAAGTAGTGTTAAACGATCCAACAAGAGGATTAATACTGCAACCTGGCGTTTGGAGTGTCTTGGAAAACTTTCATCCAGGTACGATTTGTTTGACCGTTAATTCTGGGGTATATGATGAAAGCGATTATATCCGATCCTATGATGTATTCCTAGAATCTGTAGCTTTAACGCAAGAGTGCTAACCACTGTTGACCAATTGCCTGAATATCAAAAGGCAAGACTGATTTTACTGCGTTTGCTTGTAGTGTATTTCGTTTAGTATCATCTAAGGCAAGTAATTCTATTGCCTCTTTTAGTGCTTCAAAATTTTGATTCTCAAGGAGTAATCCATTGTAATTGGATTGAATAATTTCACTCGGCCCCGTTGGGCAATCAAAACTAACAACCGGTATCCCACAAGCTAAAGCCTCTAATAAAACAGTCGGAAAACCTTCTAGTCGACTGCTGTGCACAAAAAACAAAGCGTCTTTAAAAATCGGAAAAGGATTTTCTAGGAATCCAGGTAAGTGAACTGATGTTGTTAGCTGTAGGGCTTGTATTTGTTCGTCTAGTTGTTGTTTATATGGACCCGAACCTATAATAACTAAATCAATACCTTGTTTGGGTAGTACGCTTTGGGCATAGGTTTCAATTAAGCGATCGAATTGCTTGATGGTCGAATCCATTCGGCCACAAGCAACAATATAGCGCTTCCCTTGAAAAGGAGAGCTGCCTTGCGCTTGTTGTTGAATAGTTGCTAGATCGATGGGATTGTACAGCGTTTGCACTTGCGTATAGTGATAGGTCGCTTTGACTTGATCCGCAATGGCTTGACTCACACAAATAATCTGTTTGGCTTTGCGATAGATGCGTTTGCCCCAAAAGAGACGCGTTGTAAAGTACCAAGGAAGATGGGAGCTGTGAACCGTTGGAATATACCGCTGATCAAAGACCCAATACTGAAGTAAAACTTCAGTCAACGGCTTACTTCGCGTTCTAAAATCAATGAGATAATCGAAAGCATTGGTTTGAATATACTGACGGAAAAGCTGAAAGCGTTTGAATTTATTGCGCAGTGAAAAATGAGGCGTTTGGAACAGCCCTAGATTGTATAATACACCTCCATACGGATAAGCAATAGCATCTAAGTTGATGATGTTGTGTACTTCAAAACCTTGTTGTTCCAAATACAAAGAGAGCGTACTGTGGATGCGTTCTGCACCTCCATTTGCAAGGGTATCACCAAGTAGAGCTATTTTTATTTTCCTTTGAGACATAAAAAGATAAACGTACATTTGAGCAAATCACGGCTAAGATAATGAGAATACTTTTAATTGGAGATTATAGTGGATTACATTCTGCCTTGAAAAAAGGACTATCCCAACACAAGGGGGTAGATGAAGTTGTGTTGATGGGAGATGGAGATAAATTCAAAGATTTTCAAGTAGATCTATCTATTCGTCCTTCTTGGACAAATAGCCGATGGGGCACGTTTATTCGCAAAGCCATACACAAGATTATTCGATGGGATATCGCTGAATTAGAAACAGGATGGAGAGCCCAACGACAGCTGAAGAAATTGAAAGATTTTGACGTCGTTCAATTGATTAATGATCGCCCGATTCAAACAGGGGCATCTTGGGAAAGGAAACTGCTCAACCAAGTGTTTGCCCAAAATAAAAAAGTATTCCTTCTTTCTTGTGGAATTGATGTACATGGTTTACAGTACTTGACCGCGCATCCAGCAGAAGTGTCTTTGCTCCAACCGTTGTTTACGCATCCCGAATTAAGAACGCATTACGCCTATGTGGATGTATATCGCAAAAAAGGGGTAATCAAAACCCAACAGCTGATTGTGGAACACTGCAAGGGGATTATTGCTAGTGATCTGGATTATGTTAATCCAAACAAATTCCACCCCAAGTATGTAGGGTTAATCCCACATCCCGTAGTATTAGAGGGGATTCAACCGTTCAAGGCTAAGGAAATCAATCGCGTGTGTATTTTCTTGGGGATCAATCGCGGTAATTACTATCAAAAGGGAATTGGGTATTTTGAAGAAGCCTTAGCACATATCCAAACAAAATATGGAAAGCAAATCGAAGTAGTCATTGCAGAGCAATTGCCTTATGCTGCTTATCAAAAAGCACAAGAAAAAGCACATATTGTTTTGGATCAAGTGTTTTCGAAAGATCAAGGGTACAATGCCTTAGAAGCCATGGCCAAAGGAAAAGTAGTATGCACCGGTGCATCAGCGGATTTTTTACTTCAATATCAACTCAAGGAAGATGAGGTGTGTATTTCAGCTAAACCTGATGTTGCCTATTTAGTCGATAAATTGAGTGAATTGATTGATAATAAGGCTGTAATAAATGAAATCGGACAACGAGCACAAGCGTTTGTACAGCAGATTCACGACTGTAAAATAATTGCCAATCAGTACATCAATACATGGGAATCAAGAAACTAAAAATACTGTATATCACCACGTCTAGTACAGGCGGTGGAGGAGTGGCGCGTATACTCAGCCAAAAAACAGCAGCTTTTGTTCAATTGGGACATCAAGTGCGAATTATTAGCACAAATGACACCAATGAGCAACCTTTTTATGTTTTTGATGCTCGGGTACAATGGCAGTTTTATTCTTCGCCTGTTCGCACAATGACCCAGATGCGATGCTATTATAATTTCGTTCAAGAACAGGGAATTGCAGCGTTTCATCCGGATGTTATTTTTGTTTTAGACAACGGAATTAAAGGGTATTTTGCTTCTTATTTCTTACAGACGAAGGTTCCAATGTATTTTGAAGTACACGGATCGCGCAATTTTTTATTGACCCCTATTCAATCGAAGGTTAAACGCATGCTCGTGGATCGCATTACCTTGTGGTTGAGTAAGCGTTTTACTGGACTTATCGTCTTAAATGAACAGTCAAAAAAAGATTGGAAACACAGCAATATAACGGTGATACCTAATTGGATTGAACTAGAGCAAACTACACACAATCAACCGTCATCTACGAGTCAGCAGGTTATTGCTGTTGGTCGTTTGGTTCCAGAAAAAAACTATGAAGCGCTTTTAGCTATCTGGAAACAGGTGCAGGCAGTAGAACCCGATTGGCGTTTGGTGATTTGTGGAACAGGAGCTCCTTCTTATGTTGCGCAATTAAAAGAAAATACCAATGAATCCGTAATCTGGAAAGGGGAAGTGGAAGAGGTTTATCGCGAAATACAAGCCAGTGCGTTTCTGTTGCATACCTCTTGGATGGAGGGGATGCCCATGGCTTTTTTAGAAGCGATGTCTCTAGCGGTTCCTGTTGTTGCCTTTGATGTGGATTATGGTCCTGCGGATTTGATTAATAATGGTAAGAATGGGTATCTCGTCCCATTGAATGACGAGCAAACGATGATCGATTGTTGTTTGAATCTAATGCGTCAACCTGAAATTCGAAAACAATTGGGGATGCAAGCGCAAAAAGACATGCAACAGTATGATCAATCTGTTGTGCTACAGCGTTGGATTACTTTTTTGAATGCGCTCGTCTAGCCTTGTGAAAGGCTAATAATTTAAAAAGTTGGAACCCTGTCATGGACGGATTGGATCCCAAGAGGTTGCGTTGAATACGAGTACCTAAAAGCCAATCAATTCCCGAAAGAAGAGCTGTTAGATGCAATTGCGCTAGTTGGTTATATCGGCGACTCAGTTGTACGTCTTCTGCATTGATCTTGTTCTGATCAATTAAACGCACCAATTCCCAACACGCTTGTTTGCTGCGTTCTAAATAGGTATGGTTGCTTTCTGTACTGTGGTGAACAACTGGATTCGGTAATCGGATAACGTCAACCTGACGTTTGGCTAAGGCCAAGAAAAATAAAGTATCTTCATATCCATAGGTCGTAATTGTTTCATCAAACTGAAGCTGCAGTACGTTTTGATTAAAAAAGAGATTACAACAAGAGTGAAGGTGGTTGTGCTGTTCAACTGCCCGACCATAAGTTAAGCGAAGCGATTGCTGTTGACCAGCTTCGATAGGAGGATAAGTAAATCCACCTTGAAAGAATACCCCTGTTTCGCGTTGGGCAAGGTAATCTTGAATAAAAGTAGGAGAAACAGGCATAACATCTGCATCTAGGACTAAAATCCAAGGATATTGCGCTTCTTTTAGCAGTCGATTACGGGTATAGGCCACGTGTTGATTCACTGTATTAGTCAACCAACGAGTATGGGGTAATGCTTCAATTTGTTGCTGATGAAATACCTGAGTCGAAGCATCGTCACAAACCAAGAGCTCAAAAGGGAGGTTTAAAGTAGACGCTTCTTGATGCAATCGTTCTACGAGAGGTAGAATATTGTAATTATATACCGGTATAACAATAGATAACATAGGGTGTTATGAGGTGCGGTGAATCACTTCAAAAAGAGAACCATCATCACATTTTAGTGTTTTAGCAGGATATTTCAACAAGAGGGCATAGTCATGCGTAACCATAATAATAGTACGTCCATTTTTGTTGATTTCTAACAACAATTCCATCACTTCAGCACTTGTTTGTGGATCTAAGTTTCCAGTAGGCTCATCCGCTAAAATCAAATCAGGATCATTTAATAGTGCACGTGCAATAGCAATACGCTGTTGTTCTCCACCCGAAAGTTGATGTGGCATTTTCTTTAAATGCGACAACATACCCACGCGCTCCAATACTTCTTCAATACGTCTGTCAATTGCTTCTTGCTCAGACCATCCGGTTGCCTTTAAAGCAAATTGTAGATTACCATAAACATTGCGATCAGGGAGTAGTTTAAAGTCTTGAAAAACAATACCCAATGAACGACGTAAAAAAGGAATGTCTTTTTCTTTTAATTGCTTTAGATCATAGTCAACAATCGTTCCTTCTCCTTCAGTTAAGGCTAAATCAGCATAAAGCGTTTTCATGAAACTACTTTTTCCTGCTCCTGTTTTACCAATAATATAAAGGAATTCACCTTTATTCACCTCTAAGTTTACATTAGATAAAACCTGGTGTTTGTTTTGGTAAATATTTACACCTGCTAAAGATAAAATTACTCTTGACATAGTTCCGTACGAATTAAAAGGTAAAAGTACAAAAAAGACCTGATTTATGGAAGGAGAACGATGGGTTTTACACCAGAGTTTTTAAAAAAGTAACAGATGCTACTTTAAATTAGTGTAAGGAAGCGAGAAGTAGAAGGTCGAATTTCTTAGTTTAGGGTTAACTCTACTTTAAGTTATGGGTAGTGTCTCATTTCGGAATGGCATTCTTTATACTTTTAACCGCTGTGAAACCCAAAGAAATAGGGAGATAGACAGTAGAACAAGAGAAAAAGTATGAGAAAAATAACTTTTATTTTAGGATGGCTTTGTTGTTGTACCCTTGTACAAGCACAAAACAAAGCGATTCGATTTCATTCGCACAATGATTATGATCGAAATGTTCCCTTTTGGAACGCCTATAGTCAAGGGATGAATTCCATTGAAATTGATTTAGTTTTAGTTGATCAAGCGTTGTTTGTAGCACATGATGTGGAAGATGCTAAACTAGAGCGAACAATAGAGCGTTTGTATTTAGAGCCCTTACAACAAGCAGTTAATATGGGATTTGGTCACCCAGACCATCTACAGTTTTTGGTGGATTTGAAAGGAGATGCACAAGCTTCGATGGCGTTGTTAGTGCCGCTATTAAAAAAGTACGAAAGGATGATTGAAAAATACAAGATTCAATTCGTTATTTCAGGAAATAAACCGTCGCTTCGTTCTTTTTTGAATGTACCAGCTTATGTTCTGATCGATTTACAAGTGCAGGATACTTGGCAGAATGAAGCTGATATTCTAGAAAAAATTGGCCTGGTGAGTTATAATTTTCAATCCCTCTCTACTTGGAAAGGAGTAGGGGAATTGCCAGAAAAAGACAAAGCAGAACTAAGACGAAGAATTGTACAAGCGCAGCAAATGCAAAGGCCGATTCGCTTTTGGGCTACGCCAGATACACCAGAAGCTTGGCAAACTTTATATGATTTAGAAGTGGATTACATCAATACGGATACACCTGCTGCTTTGAGGTTGTATTTCGAAAATAAAACAGGAAAATGATGAAGCGATTTTATGTTGTTCTTTTGTTTTGGAGTACTTGTGCATGGGCACAAGAGGGAGTGAAAATCGGTGTACTATCTGATCCTCATTTACATGCCATTTACCTCAAAGAACCCACGGCTGCTTTGCAGCCCTTTTACAATTCACAAACAAATACGTATGAATTTATACGGTCATTATCGGGTCAGATGGCTTCTACGCGATTGTTTAATGAAAATTATTTTGCTTTTCGACAAGCGTTAGTTGACTTAGCAACGCAAGGGGTGCGTATCGTACTGATCAGTGGAGATTATACCGATGATGGGCAAGAGTTAAACCTCAGAGCAACCCAAGCTTTATTGACAGAATTCGAAGAAAACTATGGGATGCGTTTTCTGCTGACGAATGGCAATCATGAGGCAGTCAATCAGTTGGATCGAGAAAGCGGAAAAGCAGATTTCTTAACGCAAGGGGGACGTGTAATAGGCGTGTATTCTGATGTCAATCTAGTGAAAACGAAAGAGGATCAGGTCTATCCTCCAATGAAAGAACTGGGTTATGCTTCCATGTATCCGTACATAAAAACCTTCGGACTCCAACCAAGAGCAACGGATGTGTTTTATACCACGCCTTTTCATTCATTTGCGTATGAAACGTACACCAAAGAAGAAGACTTTAGTTTGACACAACGACAATATGTAAGTCAAGGGGCAACTTATACTGATTTTACTTACCTCGTGGAGCCTGTAGAAGGGGTGTGGATTTTAGCGATTGATGGTAATATGTATCAACAAGTGAATGCAACTACGTTTAAAAATAAAAGCGATGGATATCATCAAATCGAAGAGAGAATGTATTTGCTGCATTGGATTAAAACCGTAGTAGAAGAAGCGAAAAAAAGAGGGAAAAAACTACTCGCTTTTGGGCATTATCCACTGTTGGATTTTAATACAGAACAAACGGCTGCTTTAACTGCACTATTGGGGAAGAATCAATTTCAGTTGAATCGCGTTCCCAAAGTAGAAACCCAACAACTGTGGTTAGAAACAGGCTTGTCTTTACATTTTGCGGGTCATATGCACATTCACCAACAAAGTGTGAAAAAACAAGGAAATTTAGCCTTACAGAATATACAGGTTCCTTCTTTAGCCGCCTATCCACCTGCTTACAAAATAGTCGAAATTAAGAATGAAGAAATAGCTATTCAAACGGTTGAATTACAAGAGGTAACACAATTTGATGCGCTGTTTGATCGCTATCAAAAAGAAAATACACAAGGGCAGTATGACGATTTCCTACAAGCAAAAAACTATTATGCTCTGACTAAAAATCACCTCAAATACCTCAGTGAACATCGTTTCTATCACAGTGATTTTGGACATGAAAAATGGAAACCATACAAAGAAGCAACAAGCTTAGAGCCATTCATTCCCGTTGAAATGAAAGCAACGTTGGGCAAAGGCAGTGTGTTAGAAGCACAAAAGTTAGATTTTAAAACATTGCTCTTTGATTTGTATTTGCTTCGAAACGGCAGTGATATTGGCCTGAGAGAAATCAATCCAGAGCGAATCGAATTGTATACCCAATGGAAACAATGGATTGTCAAACAAGATAATACCAATGATTTAGAAAAATTAATTGTAATTCTGTGCAATTTGATTCCCACGTCCGTAGGGGCGAATGGGAATTTGTCTATTTGAATTGATTATCAGGTATAACAAGGTTATGGGTTTGGAGTTATGGGGTATGGGTGAGGCGGTGAGATTGGTGAGGGGGTGTGATGTAAAATCCCGTAGGGGCGAATGGCAATTCGCCAAGTAACAAGATAAATTAAGAAAAAAAGAGATGAGGCGATGAGGGGGTGAGACACTTCACAAAGCACGAACCTCACAAAGCACAAACCTCACCACCTCACCAATCTCACCCCCTCATCAATCTCACCTTCTCACCAATATCACCATTTACTGCATTCGCACATAAGTACCCTGATCAAAAATAACTTTATATGTAGAAGGAAAAAGCTGACTAGGAATATAATAATCCGTTGTAATAATTTGAGCTTTTGATTTCTTTGCTTGTTCAAATGTAGAATAATCATTTGCTCTCGCTTGTTTTGTACTATCATCCGCTCGTGTTCGGATAATCACTCCTTTTTCAGCTAATTTGGAGATCGTTGCATCATAAGGGTCATTGAGAATCATACATCCCGCTTTTGGGTGCGTAAAGGGAACGTTAAGAAATACAGCCAAATCACCCAAGTTAATGGCATCAAATAAGTCCAAACGGTAATCTGTATTGTCAATGATCCATACAAATTTTCCTCTACTTTCATCCACTGTAGGCCATTGAATAAAGTCAGCCTTGCGTTTTAATTCTTTTGGAGTAATCAGGTGTTTACTGGTCAATTCTTGAGCAATAAGGGTATTTATTTCTTGAATATTGGCTTGCGTAAACACGGTAGTAGCATCTTTTTTATCATCCTTTAATTCCAGGGTAATGAAGATCGTTTCATGCGTTGGATTTTGTTCTGACCATTGTTTTAACTCTCGAAGCTGTTGGATAAAATCGGGCTGATGGGTTTCAAAATCAACATCAGGCATATGGAAAATTTTATACCCTGGCTTAGCCATGGCAGCCATCCATTCATAGGTTTCACCTGAGATAGCCGTCCCACTCGGATTCGCATATTTATTTCCTTGCTCATCCTTCCAGATATCCAGCTCTAAATTTCTCAACCCTAAGTTTAATTGTGTTTCTATTGAGGGATGCTCATAATAAAGCGTTTGAACCTGCGCATTTTTTTCTAGCAAATGCTGATACAATTTGGGGTGAATAGCTTTCTTATAACTATTGTGCGAACCGATGACTTGAATTTGGTGTAAAGGCACTTGTTGTGCATAACTCGCTAGTGAACCTCCAATAAGGAGTGTAAAAATAAATTGTTTCATCTTCTTGATTTCTTTGGGCCTAAAATACAGGGATACCTCTTGTTTAGGGCTATCTCCTTTATTATGTGATTGTTATTCTTTGTTTACTATCAACCCTTTTTGGTAATGATTTAATCAAGGTATTATAAAGTTGAAATAAACCTGAGATAACATTGGATGCATTCTTTTGCAAGACTGAAACTAAAACTAAATCATGAAGAGAAGACTCATTCATTTTCATTTATTAAAAGCCCTTTTTAAATGGAAATCATTCGGTACTTGTATGATTCTTTTGTGTTCAACAACAGCATTCGCTCATTTAAAACCTGGAGCCCATGTGATTACAAAAGAAGAATTGACATTTGTACAGGAAGAAAAAATCAAAGGAAAAATTGTAGACGAGAAAGGTTCACCTGTTGCATTTGCTACGGTTTACATCAAAGGAACACAACGTGCAGTGCAGTCTGACGAAAATGGGACATTTGAAATAAAGGCGCGCATTGGAGAAGTGGTGGTTGTGGAATTTATTGGTTACCAAACACAAGAAAAGAAGATTGCGCAAAATACGGTGCAAATCGTGGTGAAGGAAAGCCAAGAAATGCTAGATGAGCTTGTGGTAGAAGTAGGATATGGAAACAAGCACAGAAGCGATTTAACAGGTGCGATTTCACAATTAAGTCCTACAACCTTTAAAGATGGGGTGAATATTTCACCAGATCAACTATTACAAGGAAAAGTATCCGGTGTTCGTGTGGTGCAAACCAGTGGAGAACCTGGTGCAGGAGTCGATGTTTCGATTCGCGGAATAGGATCAATTCGCAGTGGATCTACTCCTTTATTTGTGGTAGATGGAATGCCTTTATCCAATGAAAATGTATCACCAGGTGGAAGTAACGTTGGTTTTGGAAGCTCAAGTGCTAAAAATCCATTGAACTTCTTGAATGCAAGTGATATTGAATCCATGACAATCTTAAAAGATGCCTCTGCAGCTGCTATTTATGGAGCTAGAGGATCGAATGGTGTGGTTATTATTACAACCAAAAAAGGAACTTCTCAAGAGCCGACGCTAACATTTGATAGCTCTGTTGGTTTTTCGAGTGTCATCAAAAAACTAGACGTCTTATCGGCGGATGAATACCGCAACAAGATTACGGAACCTGCGTTTGATCATGGTGGAAATACCGATTGGCAAGACGTAATTCTGAGAACAGCTATGACGAGAAATAACAGCTTGTCTTTTGGAACACGTTCCAAATCTGGAGGAAGTTATTTTGCATCGATCTCTAATTTGAAACAGGAAGGAATTATTCAAAATAGTGAGTTCAATCGAAATAGTGCTCGTTTCAATGGAGAAGAAAAATTCTTTAATGACCGTTTAACCATTAAAGCGAATTTAACAGCAAGTGAAATCAAAGAAGATGGTGTGCCAACTTCTGATGACGGAGGTTCAGATGGACAGCTGATGATTCACGCGCTTATGGCTAATCCAACGTGGAGTGTAAAGGATAAAAATGGAGAGTTCACTAATTTCAATATGAATGCGCATTATAACCCTGCCTATTTATTGGATATTTATGAAGATGAAACAAGAACCCTTCGCGCATTAGCTAATTTAGAATTAGGATATAAAATCTTACCTAACTTAAATTATAAATTCAACTTTGGATATGATTTGAGTAATTCAGAACGCAATACAACCATCTATCCAAATATCACAGATCGCTCTCCTCGTGGGCAATATTATCAAGCCAATGTGGAAAGTAAATCCCATCTATTAGAACACTATTTGACCTATGACTTCTCTTTTGGGAAACATCAGTTTGATGTTTTAGGAGGTTTTTCATATCAATATTTCTACAATACAGGAACAACGATAAACTTTACTGAAATAGCAGATCGAAATGATGGGGTATCTCCAAAGGATAACCCTGGATATAAAGGAAAGTTCAACGGAGTTTCTGGTTATAGTCAAGAAAATGAATTACAATCGTACTTTGGGCGTTTTAATTACTCTTTTGATGGTAAATACCTCGTTACAGCTTCAGTAAGAGCGGATGGTTCTACGCGTTTTGGAGAAAATAACAAATACGGTTATTTCCCTTCATTCGCTTTGGGATGGAATGTCAACAGAGAAAACTTTTTGATGGATTCTAATGTAGTCAATAACTTGAAGGTAAGAGCGAGTTGGGGACAAACAGGAAACCAAGAAGTGAAAAATAAAATTACACAAGCCAGCTATTCTCAATCTTATAGTGATGGATATTATCTCAATGATGATGGAGAATTAATGCCAGGTATTACCATCTCTAGAACACCAAATCCCGATTTGAAGTGGGAGGTTGTAACTCAATTTAACGTGGGTGTGGATTTTAGTTTATGGAATGATAAGTTGTATGGAACACTAGATTACTTCAATAAAACTACTACAGATGCAATCTTGAATATCCCTTCTAAACCATTAAGTCCAACGTCTGATGTTTGGGTAAATATTGATGGAGAAATCGTCAATAAAGGTGTTGAGTTTATGTTGGGATCCAACCTTATTGATAAAGGCGATTTTTCTTGGAATGTAGACGTAAATGGAACATTCTTATCTAATACCATTAAGAATTTACCTGTTTCTCAAATCCTGTCTGGAAGTATTTCAGGACCTGGACAATCTGGTGTAACGGCTAATATTTACAAAAGTGGGTATGCTTTAGGTAGTTTTTATGCCTTGGATCACATCGGATATGATGAGGAAGGTAGAGATATGTACCGCGATGTCAATGGAGATGGTATTATCAGTATGGATGACCGCGTGATTGCTGGAAGTGCAATTCCCGATTTTACTTTTGGTATCAACTCGTATATGAAGTATAAGAACTGGGATTTCTCCTTCTCTATTATTGGACAAACAGGAGGATATTTAGCGAATAATACGATGTTAAATGCGTTGAATATCAATAACCTTGCCTCTGATCGAAATGTCGCTACACAATACGCCAATTCAGGAGCCAATAGCAGTAATCCACCTCAGTTTTCGGATTTATACATTGAGAAATCCGATTTCATTCGCTTGAATTCCGTTCGTTTAGGTTATACTGTTCCACTGAAAGATTTAAAATGGTTGGATAGCATGAACTTTTATGTTAGTGGACAAAACTTATTGACCCTTTCGGGTTATTCAGGATATGATCCGCTAATTAACTCAAACAAAGCAACAGGTGGAAACCAATCAATAGGCGTTGATTATACATCTTATCCAACGTCAAAAACATTCCTATTTGGATTAACTGTGAAATTTTAATTATGAAGAATACAATATTCAATAAAGTAAATGGATTACTTGTAGTAGGGGCACTTTTGGCAGCTACTTCATGTACGGATTTGGAAGAAAAAGTGTTAGATGAAAATTTGGGTTCATCTGAGATTAATCCCGTTGCCGCATTGACCTCTGCTTATGCTCGTATGGGACAAAATTTATTTGTAGGAACGGGTGGATTATTTGCCTTACAAGAACTAAGTAGCGATGTGGCTATTTTACCAACGAGAGGAAGTGATTGGGGAGATGCAGGAAAATGGAGAGCCATCTCGGAGTTTACTTGGGCTTCAGATAACGGATTAGTACAAGGAAATTTCAATGATTTAACGAATGGCGTTACGCGTTCTTATACCGCAATTGAAGCTATTACCTTGAATGGAGAAGGGGCTTCAAAAGAATTTTACCTAGCGGAAGCAAAGGGATTGTTGTATTTCTATATCGCACAATTGTTGGATTTATACGGGCAGGCTCCTTATAAAGACCTCAATAACCTTAAAGGACCAATTCGAATTTTGAAGGCAGAATCAGATATTGACTTTGTGATTGCAGAAGTAGAAGGGTTACTTCCTTCTTTGCCAAGTTTAGGTGAAAATCAAACGCATGTAGGGCGCTTTACAAAGCAAGCGGCTTATGGGCTATTAGCGGAGCTTTATATGAATCGCGCCGTGTATAAGGATCGTTATAATGCTAGTTCTGCTTTTGATTTCAATGCTAATGCAGCAGATGGTTCGAGCTCTAATATGGATAAAGTTATTCACTATACGAGTTTGTTAATTGATGAAGGACGTTTTCAATTAGAGGAAAATTACTTCCACAATTTTGCGATGGATAATCATACATCGAAAGAAATGATTTTTGCAGTTGTTCAGCGTGTTTCTGATATCAAAGGCTCAAGTAATGATTTGGCTTATAATACGATGGAGCGAAATCAACGCGTAACGGCTAAAAATAGAGGAACAAATGCTAGTGCAATTCGCCCCGAGTTTTTCTATAGTTGGAATGGCAATCAAGATGATCCTCGTTTTCAACGCAGCTATCAATATGAAGATGGTACTTGGTTCAAAAATGATGGAACGGATGTATCAGTACCAGCGACATCGATTGCACCTGGAACCTCAGAGCCTTGGTTTCACTTCAATAGAGGGATTCAATTTGGACTTCAACATGGTCCTAAGTTAGTACAAGCAACGGGGAAATTTGAAATGACAACAGATGGGCGTATTAAAGTCATGCCTTTGGTGATGGAGAAAAGTTCAACAACACCGATGGATTTTACCCCTGATTTTAATTTTGATAATCCTACGGAAGCGGTTTTTAAACAAGATCAAATCAATCGTGGAGCTCGTTGTTTTAAGTTTGAATTTGATGCTTCTAAAGGGGAAAATGGTTCTTCAGAAGTAGATATTCCAATCTACCGTTTAGGTGGAATGTACATGCTACGCGCTGAAGCTTATTTCAGAAAAGGGAATGTAGGATTAGCCTTGAGCGATATCAATACCGTTCGTACTACTCGTACACATGATGCTTTACACGCAACTGCAGCAGGTAAACCAATCGGTGCTTTAGATGCTGAGGTATTGTACAAAGAATTGGGATATGAGCTGTATTGGGAAATTAAACGCAGACCACAGATGGTGCGTTTCGGAAAGTTTGATTTGCCTTTAGCACAATCCGCTAAACCACAATCACAACCATACCGTAGAATTTTCCCTATTCCACAGACGATTATCGATATTGATGCTACGTTTGAACAAAATAAAGGGTATTAGAGGAATGGTTTATGGTGAGGTGGTGAGGTGGTGAAATCGGAACGCAGTGTAGATTCATCGAATACGCAAACAAATATAAACCCATGAGATAGAAGGTGAGTGGATGAGGAGATGAGGAGGTGATGAGGTAGTGAGGTGGTGAGAGGGTGAGATGTAAAATCTCGTAGTGGCAAATGGTAATTTGCCAAATAACCGGATGATTTCCGACAAAGGCGGTGAGAGGGTGAGGTTGAAGAGACAGAGTTCCTGCTTTAATCGATAAACCTACGATTTAACAAAAAACGTCGGGGTGACATACTGGGGGTGAGTGACTAGCATAAAACCATTGCAATTATTGAGAAGTGAATAATCTTTAATCGATAAATCTAACAAAGCACAAACCTCACAAAGCACAAACCTCACTTAATGGGTGGTGAGCAAAAATCAACTAGCTAAAGAAAATTCTTCTTTAATCGATAAATCTCACAAACCGAGCAAACCTCACAAAGCACAAACCTCACAAAGCACAAACCTCACAAAGCACAAACCTCACAAAGCACAAACCTCACAAAAAAACAACCCTCACTTCATAAAAAAAGGATTTCTCACTCGAGAAATCCTTTTTTTATTACTTCATTGTTGCTGTTGAGGGAAGTAGCATACTCCTTACTTCTCCAAAGCCAATGCGGATGTCGTCATTCTGGCAATATCCCTTCATGGTGATGGTATCGTAGTCTTCGATAAAAGTACGTGTACTACCATCTGCTAAGGTTAGTGGATTTGCACCTGCCCAAGTTAATTCCAGTAAAGAACCAAAGCTATTGGGTGCAGTTCCTGAAATTGTTCCAGATCCCATTAAGTCTCCTGCGTTAATCTTACAACCGTTAACTGTATGATGCGCCAATTGTTGACTCATAGTCCAGTACAAATATTTGAAATTTGATTCACAAATTAGGTTGTCTTGACCATTTTCTGGTTGAAGATATACCTCTAAGTTGATGTCAAATGTTTTATCTCCTGTTTGTTGTAAATACGGTAGAGGAGTAGGGTCCTGTTTTGGACTCGCTGTTCTAAATGGCTCTAAAGCATCTAGGGTAATCACCCATGGAGAAATAGAGGTAGCGAAGTTTTTAGCTAAGAAGGGCCCTAGTGGAACATATTCCCATGTTTGAATATCACGGGCACTCCAGTCGTTTAATAAGACCATTCCAAAGATGTGCTCTTCAGCTTCATCAACTGGAATACTTTCTCCAAACAAATTGGCATCTGTAGTGATAAATGCGGTTTCTAATTCAAAGTCAATGCGAGTAGAAGGTCCAAAAATAGGTTGTGATTCTCCTTTTGGTAACGTCTGTCCCATTGGTCGTTTTACGTGAATACCAGAAGGAATAACAGTCGAACTTCTACCGTGATAACCTACTGGAATGTGAAGCCAGTTTGGCAATAAGGCATTTGCTGGGTCTCGGAACATTTTACCAACATTGGTTGCATGCTCTCTGCTCGAGTAAAAATCCGTGTAATCACCAATGTATACTGGTAATTGCATTTCCACTTCTTCTATTTTAAAGATAACTGCCTCTTTGTGTTTGGCATTGTTTTGTAAGGTTGGGTCTGCTTTGTCGAAAATATCAGCGATTCTATTTCGAACTGCACGCCATGTTTTCTTTCCACTAGAAATGAAATCATTAAGATTGTCTTGTAAAAACACATCGTCTGTCAGTTCGATTCCTTTTAAATACCCTAACATTTGTAAGGCACTTAAATCGATGGCATAATCGCCAATACGAGTTCCAATTGTTACAATATCATCTTTCGTAATAAAAACCCCAAAAGGAATATTTTGGATCGGGAAGTCAGATTTTGCCTGAACTTCTAACCAAGATTCTCTTTTCGGATCATTTGCCGTAATCATCATATTTATTGCTTAATTAATTGAATGAATAGTTTAATCAAATATATAATTATAGGGCAAATTAACAAACGAATTTTGTACATTTGAGGTCAATTTAACGAAATATACAATTCAGATGAGAAGAGATACAGAAATTTTCGACTTAATCGTAGAAGAAGGGGATAGACAAGTACACGGTATTGAGCTAATTGCCTCTGAAAACTTTGTAAGTGAGCAAACGATGGAAGCAGCCGGATCTTGTTTAACTAATAAATACGCAGAGGGATATCCAAACAAACGTTACTACGGAGGATGCGAAGTAGTAGACGTTGTAGAGCAAATCGCTATTGATCGCGCAAAAGCTCTTTTTGGTGCTGAATATGTGAATGTTCAACCTCACTCTGGATCACAAGCGAATACAGCTGTTTTTTCTGCTTGTTTAAAACCAGGAGATAAAATCTTAGGATTTGACTTGTCTCACGGTGGACACTTAACACACGGATCACCAGTGAATTTCTCTGGAAAATTGTATAATCCAGTATTTTACGGTGTAGAGCAAGAAACAGGTTTATTAAACTACGATAAAATCGCAGAAATCGCGAAAAAAGAGCAACCAAAATTAATCATTGCTGGTGCTTCTGCTTATTCTCGCGATATGGATTTCAAACGCTTTAGAGAAATCGCTGATAGCGTTGGAGCGCTGTTAATGGCAGATATTTCTCACCCTGCGGGTTTAATTGCAAAGGGATTGATGAATGATCCAGTACCTCATTGTCATATCATTACAACAACGACACACAAAACATTGCGTGGACCACGTGGAGGAATGATCATGATTGGAAAAGATTTCCCTAACCCATTTGGTTTAACAACACCAAAAGGAGAAGTACGCATGATGTCTGCTTTATTGGATAGTGCAGTATTCCCTGGAAACCAAGGAGGACCTTTGATGCACATTATCGCTGCAAAAGCAATTGCTTTTGGAGAAGCGTTAACAGATGAGTTCTTTACTTATATGTTGCAAGTACAGAAAAATGCAAAAGCAATGGCTGATGCATTTGTAAAAAGAGGATATGACATCATTTCTGGAGGAACAGATAACCACATGATGTTGATCGACTTGAGAAACAAAAATATTTCAGGAAAAGACGCAGAACAAGCGTTAGTAAAAGCTGAAATTACAGTAAATAAAAACATGGTGCCATTTGATGATAAATCACCATTCGTAACTTCAGGTATCCGTATTGGTACACCTGCAATCACAACAAGAGGATTGAAAGAAGAAGATATGGAAACAATCGTTGCTTTAATTGATAAAGTAATCCTTAACCATACAAACGAAGATATCATCGAGGAAGTTGCAGATGAAGTAAATGAAATGATGGGTGAACGCCCAATGTTCGTTTGGTAGACTTTTAGAGAAAGGAAAATGGAGAAGGGAGATGAATCTCGATAAAATTGATATAAAAAAAAGGTTTCTATTGAATTAGAAACCTTTTTTTATGGATATATGTCCCGTTCTGAAATAGTGACTATAAAAAACAATCCTTATAGTTGAAGAATGAAAGTATAAGCTACCTGTAAATTTGATAGGATCGATTAGTTGGTTTTGTTTTTAACTCGAAGGAACAAGACAATAGCAACTAAAGGAGTTATTGCAAAAATAGAGTATAGATATAGCGATGAGTTTGTTATAGCTACTATATCTGTTGACTGGGTAATACCACTTAGATTGGTGACTAATCCCGCGAGGGCAGCTCCAAATGAGGTGGCTATAAGTTGTACGGTTGTGATAGAGGAAGAGGTTAAGTTTTCCTCTCCTTTGGGAGCTAAGGCAAACACTTTAGTTAATAAATGTGGCCATCCCATTCCAATACCTGCACCTATTGCTAAAAGAAAAATACAGTTCAATACAAGCTGCCAAGTAGGTGCGAAAGTATGTTTGAAACTAATGTAACTCAAACCTATTAATCCAACAAACATAAGAAAGGCCCCTAGTAAGATGATGTTGCGAATAGTTTTTCCTTTGCAACCAGAAAATAAAATAGAGGATATCGTCCATCCTAAGGCTATTAAAACAGTTAGGTATCCTGCTTGTATAGGAGTAAAACCATTGATTACTTGGGCGTAATAAGGAACGTAAATTTCAATAGCGGTAGCGATTGTCAGTAATGCCATAATTGCATAGGTTGAACCAAGTGTGGAAGATATTTTATAAGCACCTGTTGGAAGCAATCTGTTTTTACTGTTTTTTTCTAAATAGATTACTCCAGCAAGCAATAAAATAGCAATACTAACCCCTAGGAGATTCTTCGCTATACTTTGCTGAATACTTCCGATCGAAACGGCTAAAACAGACAAGGTAAGTAGTAGGAGTTTTACTGTTGGAATTGGACTTGCCGTTTGTGCGTTGTGTTTCTGAGGAATTATAATGGTGGCTACCAGTAAAATAAATAAACAAAAGAAGAGTAAAATACCGAAAGACCATCTCCAATGCCCGTGTTCAGCAAAGATTCCTCCGATAAAAGGCCCCGAAAAAGCAGCAACTCCCCACATAGCAGAAACTAAAGCCATGGCTCTTGACCATAGATTTTCTGTAAAGACTAAGCGAATCATTGCATAGGATAAGGCAAAGAGCAATCCGCCACCATACCCCTGAATAAATCGACCAAGAAGTAAAATATACATTGTTGGTGCAAACGTACACAGTAGTGTACCCAATGAAAAGAGTAAAATTACAATCTGATAAGCCTTTCGAGGTCCTGATTTAGTCATTTGATTGGCTGAAATAACAGACCCAATGACAGAGGCAACAACAAATATTGTGGTGTTCCATGCATAGTATTGAATTCCGCCAATTTCTTTTATAATTGAAGGCATAATAGTTGTCGCTAAATAAACATTGGTTGCGTGTAACATCACGCCTAAAGCAAGCACAATTGCTTTTAAAGCATTCCCTTTTGAAAAAAGAACCGCCCAAGAAGCTTGTGTATGGGTAGGAGATACTTCCATATCATTCATTTTTAAATAATTAAAATTACTTTGCAAAGTTCATGAACAAGGAAGGGGGGAGCAATATCCAATATTCGGAAAAAAATTCAATTTTTTCGGAAAGGACAGCCTGATTGTGTAGTTTGAGTTTTTGAAAAAGAACAATAAGAAGGTTATTGTTTTTTTCTATACGCGTGAGGAGAAATATTCATATGACTTTTAAAAAATCTCGAAAAGTAAGAAGCCGTTTCAAAACCAAGAGCCAAAGCACATTCCTTTATTGATTTTGTTGAGTGTTTTAATAAAAATTGACTTTCCAACAAGATTCGTTCATGTATGATTTGAAGGGCAGTATGTCCTGTTTCCTCTTTGACAACTTCGGTTAAATGTTTTGCAGATACATTGAGGGTAGAAGCATATTGACCAATAGAGTTCCAAGTTGAAAAATACTGATCAACTAGTTTTTTAAATTCATAGGTGACTTGATAATTCCGATTCATGTTTTTTTCAAATCCCAATAAACAGAACTCACAAGCACGGTTGTATTCATACAAAATTTCCATTACTAACAGTCGCACAATATCAAGGTGATAAGCATATTGCAAATCAATTTCATTTTTAATCGCTGTAAACTTATCTGCAACAAGCTGAAATCTTGTATGTAATTCATACATAGGTGGATAATTATTATTGAGTAATAATAGTTCATCAACAATTTCATCCTTCAAAAAGATCTTTTGTAAAAAAGTTTTGGTAAAAAATAATTGTTTGACTTCTAAATCAGGAGAAATATCACTGGTAGAGAGTATAACATTAGGAGAGATAATTGCAATTGTACCAGGATTTAATTTGAATTGGTGAAATCCAGCTTTGATAGTACTAAAACCATGATGACAGATTAAAATAGTATAATAATCATTTTTTGTAGGAATCTCTATTTTTAGGTTTTCGATTCCTTCATAATATTTTAATTCTTGGTCTATCATCTCAGTTTATTTAGCGTTAAAATGTAAGAATAACGCTACTTCATGTTTGCAATTATTCTTCTACCTCCATCAAGCAATAAAAATGAACCACTCTATCCACACAAATTTGGTAGTGTAATTGGTTGTTTTCTTGCAGAAGATGCACTTCACAAGTGTCGTTGATTCGCGTTTCTTTTAAGAAGTGCATGTCAATGACCTGTATTTTATCTACGGCTTGTTGGCAAGCAAAAGCGGCGTCAATACACCATTCCAAATATTTGATATTCGTTACGTGATGTACCATATCCAAATCAGATAGCTTAACGCGTAGCTCATCAATTTTGTGATAGGCTCCTTTGTGCAGTTTTGCAAATTCTGCTTGCGTTACCTTTTTATCCGTGTATTTGATAAAATGTTCGTGGGGTAAAGCAATGAGTTCCGGTCTACGGCGTTCTGTATTGATAATCACCCATAGAGATGAAGCCACCGCAATGAGCTGTTCACCAAGATAAACCTCAAAATTTCGAATAGATCGTACACCATCTAAGCGTTCAATCCAAGTGCTAATGGTAATCTTATCTTGCCATTGAGGTAGTTCAGCCTTCTTTTCTACTCGAAACTTGCTGAGTACCCACGCTTGGTTGTGTTTTTTTAAATCCCAAAAACTAATTCCACCAAGCACCGAATGATCTGCTGAAACACTTTGAATGAGTTTACATAAATCTACCCATTTTAGATGTCCAGAAGGAGAGCATGCAAAGAAGTCTATTTCATAAGATTGTTGGTGAATGGATGTAAATTGGTTGGAAATGGGCATAATTGATTAATTTAGTTGCTCGGTAATCGCTGCTATAATCAGTTTTGGGTCTGTTTGATAGGGATACCAAGTGGCGTTTGGCGTTCTTTTGAACCAAGTAATTTGTCTCTTGGCAAATCGACGCGTATTTTTTTTGATTTCTTCGATTGCTTCTTCAAGCGTACCTTCTCCATTAAAATAATGGAAGAGTTCACGATAGCCTACGGTTTGTAAGGCATTTAGTTCTTGATAGGGCAGTAGGGCTTGTACTTCTTCTAAAAGTCCTCCTTCTAGCATGAGATCCACACGTTTGTTGATGCGATCATACATGATTTCACGCGGAGCTTCTAAACCAATAACGATGGGAATAAAGTTGCGCTGAACCTTCTTTTTCGCTAGAAAACTAGAATAGGGTTGTCCTGTTCCAATCGAAACCTCTAGGGCACGTGTAACACGTTGCGGATTGTCTAAGGCTACCTTTTCGTAGTGCACCGGGTCTAACTCCTTGAGTTGAGCTTGAAGATAAGGCAAGCCTTTTTCTTCCAGTGCTTGATTGAGTTCTTCTCGTATACGCGGATCAATATCTGGGAATTCATCCAATCCCTCTAAAATGGCATTGACATACAAACCAGAGCCACCAACCATTACTTGCACGTTGTTTTGCTCAAATAGGCGGTCCAAATGCGCAATGGCATCACGTTCAAAATCCCCTACAGAGTAGGAATCTTGAATGCTGATATGTTGAATAAAGTGATGCGGTACCGCGGCGAGTTCCTTTTGGGAGGGAACAGCAGTACCTAGTGTCATTTCTTTAAAGAATTGACGGCTATCACAAGATAGAATTTCACATTGAAAATGTTGAGCTAATTGTATAGCTAAAGCCGTTTTTCCGATGGCTGTTGGGCCAATAACGACAAGTAAATAATGGGGTTTATCGGGTAAAGACATCTCCTAATTTTTGGCCGCAATTATAGCAATAATTGGCGTCATCATCATAAATTGTTGTTGTACAAGAAGAACAAGTTCTTCTTCGTCTAGCATCAATGCTTTTATTTCGTTTTAAGCTTGTAAATTCCGCTGTTACAATTCCAGTAGGAACGGCAATAATACCATATCCCATAATCATAATAAACGAAGCAATCATCTGTCCGATTGTGGTCTGCGGAGCAATATCTCCATAACCAACTGTCGTAAGGGTTACAATACACCAATAGATACTTTTCGGTATACTGGTAAAGCCATTGTCTTTGCCTTCAATAACATACATCAAGGCCCCTAGTAAAATCGAAACAACCACGATAAAGTAGATGAAAACAATGATTTTCGTTCTACTCGCTTTGATTGCAAGCTTTAAGTTGGACTCTTGTCCGATGTAAGGAACTAAGTTTAAAATACCGAATAAACGCAGTAAACGCAGGGCTCGAACTACAGATAAAATACCTAAATCCGAAACAAAGAACGACAAATACATCGGCATAATCGAGATTAAATCGACAATACCATAGAAGCTGAAAATGTACTTCAGCGGTTGTTTGTTACAGATAATCCGCAACACGTATTCAATCGTAAAGAAAATAGTAATCACCCATTCCAATACCTTCAGTAGGGTGTGATGTTTCATGTCGTAGCTCTCAATTGACTCCAACATAACCAAAATCACACTCAATAGAATCACTGCAAGTAGAACTAAATCGAATAGTTTACCAGCAAATGTATTGGAACCATAGATGATGATATAAATCTTCTGTTTAAGAATATCCCACTTATTTTTTAGTCTGCGTCTCAACGTATATACTTTTAATAATGGATTAATTTATAACCGGTTTTCTTATTCAAATAATTGAGAATAATATTTCTGTTGTTGCGGTGAAAGGTAATAGGCGTAAGGTTTGCCGCAATCCTTGCGGGATCGTTGATTTGGTAATTCAAATCGTAAAAACAATAGCCAGCTAGCTTTCCACTTTCTATCACCACAGCGCTTCTCTCGTTGATGGTGCGTCCCTTGTCGAGGATTAGCACATTGCCATCATCCAGGTTGTAATGTTGTAATAAGTTAATTAATAACGTATTGTAATCTTGAAATGCTAAATCAAATGTAGTACAAAAAGTCTCTTCTGTTACTTTTTTTGATTTTTTTTCATGTAAAACTTCCAAGTAAAAAGGCTGTTCAAAATCAGCCGTGATTTTATCTACAAATTTTCTCCCTTCAGCTAAGGAAGTAAAAGCCATGTGATTTCTTTTACGGCCATCTGTTTTTTCTAAGCTGAAATAAAAATAACCTTGTAGATTGGTTTTTACATACAGCGAATAGGGGAAAATCCCTTTTTTGGTTACTTTGTTGTATTTGGGCTTATTTAAAAGTACTTCTTCCGCTTCTTTTAAAATAGCAATCAGTTCATTTCCTGTTTTTTCAAAAGTAACGGTATACGTTTCTTTTTGAACCTTTTTGAATAGGACTGAATTATTGGTAAAGTGCTGCATGATCTTCTTCTTGATGTTGCGACTTTTACCAATGAAGATAATTTCACCTTCTTCGTTGTGGATATAGTAAATACCAACCGAAGTAGGGAGGTTATCTGTAATATCAAAAAACTTGGGATTAAGTCCTGTTTTAATATCCGACTTAATCATGCTAGTTAGTATTGTCTTTTCGGTGTCTTTTGATAAGAGTAGCTGAAATAGTTTGAGTGTTGCCAGGGCATCACCATAAGCACGATGACGGTCTGCCAAGGGAATTCCCAAGGTGCGCACCAATTTTCCCAAACTATACGAAGGCATTTCAGGTAACAGCTTTTGAGCGAGCTCAACAGTACACAATGTATCCTTTTGAAAATCGTATCCCAAACGGCTAAATTCATTGCGCAACACGCGATAATCAAACGCTGCATTATGTGCTACCAGCACACAATCTTCTGTCATTTCGATAATGCGTTTCGCTAATTCATGAAATTTTGGTGCTAAGCGAAGCATAGCACTATTAATCCCTGTCAGTTTTACCACGAAGGGTTGTATTTCTTTTTGGGGATTGACTAAACTAATGAGTTGGTCAACAATCTGATGACCATCAAATTTATAAATGGCAATCTCGGTTATCCCTTCTTCATTAAACTGACCCCCTGTGGTCTCTATATCTAAAATTGCGTACAATATTATCCTATTTGTTTAATTCGTAATTGCGTTCTCCGAAAATAGTACTTCCTATTCTAATCATCGTACTTCCGCAGTCGATAGCGATAGGGTAGTCATTACTCATCCCCATGGATAATGTTTTGCATTCCACATTGGGTAAGTGATTGTAGGTTTGTACCTTTTCAAAAATATGGTGTAGTGTAGAAAATTCTTGTCTAATTTGATCTTGGTTTTCAGTGAATGTTGCCATTCCCATTAGCCCTTGGATCTTAATGTGGTGTAAGGCTTTGAAAGCTTCACTGTCTAGAAGTTCGAATAGTTCGTCTTCACTTAAGCCGAATTTCGTTTCTTCATCGGCAATAAACAGCTGCAATAAACATGGAATAACGCGATTATTTCGCTCCGCTTGTTTATCGATTTCAGTTAGTAAACGCAGACTATCAACAGCGTGAATCAAAGCGACGAAAGGAGCCATATACTTTACTTTATTGCGCTGTACGTGCCCAATCATATGCCACTCTATGTCTTGAGGGAGAGCGTCATACTTATCCGTCATTTCTTGTATCTTATTCTCACCGAAAACTCTTTGTCCTGCTTCATATGCTTCTAAAATAGCCGCATTGGGTTTAGTTTTAGAAACAGCAACCAACTGTACCTGTGCAGGTAAGTCAGCTTTAATTCGTTTTAGATTCTCAGCAATCATTGACATCATATTGTATTTTTAAATTTCGTAGGTTAATAACCCATTCATGAACTTAGGTTCAATATAGGTGCTCTTTGGCGGCATGATTAAATCATTATCCGCTACTAGTTTGATTTCATGTACATTGGTTGGGTATAACATAAAACCAACCTCATATTCTCCATCATCAACTAATTCTTTAATCGCTACAATGGATTCATTTCCGGGAATGTAATCAATTCTAGCATCATTTCTTAAATCATCCAATCCTAAGATAGGATTTAAAACAGCGTCATATAAAATTTGTGCATCGAGCTGCATTAAAATATCGTCTGTTTTAATTTTATCCTTGAGTTTGAGGGAGTAAAAATCTCCATCCAAGTACATGCCAAATTCCATCTTTTTGGAGGGTTTCCACAACTGTTGTTGCTTGTTTTTTACGTTGAACTTCTCGCTTAATAAAGCTAAAAACTCCTCTTTACTATGATTGTTTAAATCGTGGATAATGCGATTAAACTCATAGATTTTAATGTTGTTTTCTGCAATTAAGAACGTCATGACCGTATTGCTATGTGAATGCGGTTCAAAACCATTTTCTTTTTTGAGTAATGCGGCAGAGGCAAAGCGATGGTGTCCATCCGCAATATACAGCTCTGAAATAGAATCAAATTCTTGGCATAACCAATCAATACACGCCTGATCATCCACTTTCCAAATCGTATGTCGCTCTTTGGTTACGGTTGTAAAATCGTAAATGGGGCGATTCTCTTTGTAGGTTGCAATCCACGCATTGATATCTTCTTTATCAGGATACATCATCAGTACGGGTTCAGTATTAAATCGACTGTGATACAAGTATTCTTTAAAGAGATTGACACGGTATTCTAGCGTATCTTCATGCCTTTTGATGATGTTATTTTCGTAATCTTCAATGCAAGTTCCCGCAACAATACCTGTGAATTTCCAGTTTTTTGTCTCAATTTGATAGAGATATAAAACGGGAGTGTCTTCCTTTGTTAAGATTCCTTCCTTTTTAAAATCATTAAACTTAGCTGCAACCATTTTAAAACGCTTATCGCTAGTTACCTTTTGAGGATTGACGTAAGCTGGGTTTAAAACGTGTAGAAATGAAAAAGGATTGTAATCTAAAAGATAGGCTAATTCTACCGCATTGTAGTCTTCAAAGGACCTACAAGTTACCAAATTAGCTTTATCTCGTGTTGGGCGTATACCCTGGAAAGGAATTATTTTTGCCATTCTTTACTATATGGTATCAAAAAATAAGACAATCGACAATGATATCGATTGTCTTGGTATGATTGTTTGTTTTATTTACTGTTCAATTAAGAAAACATTTTCGCCACTTTCTCTGCTTTTTTGCTTTCTGAATAGTCATAAAATCCTTCTCCTGATTTTACACCTAATTTACCAGCCATTACCATATTTACTAATAACGGACATGGTGCATATTTAGGGTTTTTGAAACCGTCATACATTACGTTTAGAATAGATAAACACACATCTAAACCAATGAAGTCAGCCAATTGTAAAGGTCCCATTGGATGAGCCATTCCCAATTTCATTACCGTGTCAATTTCCTCAACACCAGCAACACCATTGTACAATGTTTCAATCGCTTCGTTGATCATTGGCATTAAGATACGGTTTGCTACGAAACCTGGGTAATCGTTTACTTCAGTTGGTGTTTTATCCAATTTCAACGATAAATCCATAATCGCTTTCGTTACTTCATCCGTTGTATTGTATCCTCTGATGATCTCTACCAATTTCATGATTGGCACTGGATTCATAAAGTGCATACCGATTACGCGCTCTGGGTTTTTTACAACCGATGCAATTTGCGTGATAGAAATAGAAGAGGTATTTGATGCTAAAATCACATCCTCTCTACAAACAGCGCTTAATTCTTTGAAAATATTTAGTTTTAAATTGATATTTTCTGTTGCTGCTTCAATAACTAAATCCGCATTTACAACACCATCTTTAATTTCTGTATAGGTGATAATATTTTCGATTGTTGCTTTTTTGTCTGCTTCTGTAATAGAACCTTTCGCAATCATTCGATCTAAATTTTTGCTAATCGTATTCATTCCTCTTTCAATCGCTTGTTCAGAGATATCGATTAAAAGTACTTTAAAGCCTTTTTGAGCAAAAGTATGAGCAATTCCATTTCCCATTGTTCCTGCACCAATTACAGCAATATTTTTCATAAGTTAAGTATGTATTTACGAGTTAATGATTTGTTAGTTTTTAAATGCGTCTATGATTTGATAAGCTAAACGCAAAGCTTTTGTACCATCTTCTAGAGTTACCACGGGTCTTGTTTGATTGACAATCGCATCGTGAAACGTTTCTAGTTCATCTAAGATAGCATTATTTGGTAAAACCTTAGGATTATCATAGTAAATTTGTTTCTTTAATCCTTCGGCATTTTGCAAGATAAGATCGAAATCCCCAGGTGTTTCTGGAGCGTCTTTCATTTTTACTACCTCACATGTTTTCTCTAAATAATCGACAGAGATATAAGCATCACGTTGGAAAAAACGCGATTTACGCATGTTTTTCATCGAGATTCTACTTGCTGTAACGTTAGCCACACATCCATTTTCAAACTCAATACGAGCATTGGCAATGTCTGGTGATTCACTTAAAACAGATACCCCACTAGCACTCACGTGTTTTACGGGTGAATCTACTACGCTAAGAATAGCATCTAAATCGTGAATCATCAAATCCAATACAACAGGTACATCCGTTCCTCTAGGATTAAATTCCGCTAAACGATGTGTTTCAATGAACATGGGATTTTCAATTTTTGAACTTACCGCAACGAATGCTGGGTTAAAACGCTCCACATGTCCCACTTGCCCTAAAACGTTGTATTGTTTGGCTAAGTCAATAATAGCTTCGGCTTCTTCAACTGTAGTAGTAATGGGTTTTTCTAAAAAAACGTGTTTTCCCGCTTCAATGGCTTTTTTTGCACAGTCAAAATGGGAGAGTGTAGGAGTCACAATATCAATAACATCAACGGCTTGAATTAATTCGTCAATGCTGTCAAATTTGGTGTAACCAAACTCTTGTGCTACTTTGTTTGCATTTTCTGCAAAAGGGTCATAAAAACCTACTAATTCGTATTTTTCTGATTGGTTCAGCAAACGCAAGTGAATTTTACCTAAATGCCCAGCTCCCAATACGCCAATTTTAAGCATAAAAAATTATTTTGAACAAAAATAAAACTTATTTATGGAATGGGTAAAATTTCAGCTTTAAATCTTTTGCAATACTTTGTTTGGAAGGGATTAAAAGGTGTATTTTATAAAAATATTGGTTACTTTTGTATAAATTATTTAATTACAGTGAAGGATTCTACGAAGCATCAGGGATTGCGCAATCAGTTGGTTGAAGCATTGAAGGAAAAAGGCATTGAAGATCAAGCCGTACTTCAGGCGATTAGACGCATTCCTAGGCATTTATTTATAGATTCAAGTTTTGAAAATTTTGCCTATCAAAATACCGCTTTTCCTATAGGTGCAGGTCAAACCATCTCGCATCCTTATACCGTTGCTTTTCAATCGCAGTTGTTGCAAGTGAAACCAGAGGATAAGGTATTGGAAATAGGAACGGGGAGTGGCTATCAAACGGCTGTTTTAGTTGCGATGGGAGCCAGAGTATACAGTATTGAACGCCAGTTGGAATTATATAAGAAAACGGCTTTATTGTTGCCAAAACTGGGCATTCGCGCTAAATTGCTAACCTTCGGCGATGGCTATAAAGGATTACCGAATTACGCCCCTTTTGATTCAATCATTGTAACAGCGGGCGCTCCTTTTATCCCACAAGCGTTAATGGGACAACTCAAAATAGGAGGACGCATGATTATTCCTGTAGGGGAGGATCAACAAACGATGATTGAACTCATCCGCCTCAATGAAACTCAATTTGAAAAACACGAACACGGCGATTTTAAATTCGTACCGATGTTAGAAAATAAAAATTAAACGAATTAAAAAAGCATCCCTCGGGATGCTTTTTGTTTGGAAAAAGGGACTTGTTAAGTTGTTGTTTATTTAAATTGAAAGTGTATTATAGTTCTTTTCGTTTAATTGAAACATATACTTATGAGCATTAGGCGTTCCAACAAAGTAAGGTGGTAGATCTTTTAAGTTCACCCCATATACTTGAAGTGCAAATTCACATACCACTAATTTAATTCCAGCTTTGTTTGCTGCATCTAAGGTTGGACGTAATTCTTTATCGTTTAATTCCTGTACCATTTGCCCCATCATGATAATTTCAAAAGCAATAGCTGGATTGTCTTTTTTCATTTCTGAAGCTGTCATAATAGAAGCGCGTAAGTTCTTTGTTGATTGAACTAAAATCGCATACTGATTTCCCGTTGTTGCTTGTAAAGTTGCTTCGTTTACGGTATGCGTAAGGTTTGTCGCATTGACCATTGTTGTGGTTCCAATTAGTACGGCAATAGCCCAAAGCATTTTTCTCATAATCGTAAGTTTTGATATTTATGTAGAGCAAATCTAGCTGTTGTTTGCTCAGTATACAGTAACAATTGTTACAGTAAATCAAAAAAGATAAACTTACTTTTGGGTAAATTAAAATGAAGGATGATATGGAAACGATAATCACGTACTTTAAGAAATGGACCCCTGTACGCTATGTCCGATTAGGACTTGCTTTTTTACTGCTCTTTCAAGCTATTGATGCGCGAGTTTGGATTTTATTGGTTCCCGTGGTATACTTGATTATCCAAGCTGTATTTAATTTCGGGTGTAAGAATGATTCTTGTCGAATTTGATTGATTTGCTTTTTTGTGAAGTTGTTTTTTGCTCTTTGTGAGGTTTGTTCTTTGTGAGGTTTGTTCTTTGTGAGGTTTGCTCATCGCCTCACCACCTCACCTTCTCATCACCTCATCATTCACACCCAGTATGTCACCCCGACGAAGGAGGGGTCGCATCCAGCGCTCACATAATACGCTGTTCTTTGTGAAGTCGCTTTTTTGCTTTTTCGTGAAGTTGTAAGAATTGTCGATTAAAGAAGGCTCTTTGTGAGGTTTGCTCATCGCCTCACCACCTCATATTCTCACCCTCTAACCTTCTCATCGCCACACCACCTCATCGCCACACCACCTCACCACCTCACCACCTCACCTTCTCATCGCCTCACGACCACACCCTTCCCACCACAATTAACTTAAATCATGTTCAATATTAAACTTACAAAGGCCAATTTGTTTCTTCATGGCTTTGAGTTCTTTCATTTTCTCATCAATTTGTTTGAGTTTTAAGTTTAAGACTTCCAATTTGGCTTTTTTCGTTAATTGCTTTTCGTACCAAGCATCAATAACTTCCTTTATTTCGGATAGAGTAAAGCCAACGGCTTTAGCCATTTGAATGAATCTCAATTTATCGATGACTTCTTCATCGTAATATGCATAGTTATTTGTGGTAACTTCCTCTTTTATTATACTACTAAAAAGACCCTTTTTTTCATAGAATCGAATGGTTGCAATGGGAAGACCTACTTCTTTGGCTAACTGACTAATTAACTTCATCTGTTAAATTTTTTTTAAATTACAAACTATGAAGTGTACTTCATGGTTGTACGATGTAAAAATAGTATTTAGTTTTACGGTGTACAAATGAAAGTTGACGAAATACTAAAGGAATAGTTATGGAAAAATACGAAACCAATCAGTTGTTAAATAGTGAATTAGAGGGGTTTGAAAGTAAATTTGCAACCGTTAATTCTACGCAATTACACTATGTAATTGGAGGGCAAGGAGAACCTTTACTTTTACTGCCAGGGTATCCTGAAACTTGGTGGGCTTATCATAAAATAATGCCACTGCTTGCTGAAAAGTATCAGGTAATTGTCGTTGAAATGAGAGGGATGGGAGAGTCAGACAAACCCTTTCAAGGCTATGAAAAGAAAAATATGGCAAAAGATATTGATGCCCTTGTTCAACAACTAGGTTTTGATCGCGTTTACATTGGCGGCCATGATATTGGAGCTCATGTGGCTTTTAGTTTTGCGTGTAATTATCCAGAGAAAACAGCGAAGTTAGTGATGTTAGATACCCCTCATCCAGATGCAGGGATGTATCATTTACCTATGTTGCCAATTCCTGGTGGAAATTATACTTATCCGTGGTGGTTGGCCTTTAATCAAGTAAGGGAACTACCCGAACAGTTAGTAGAAGGCCGAATGGGGATTATGATTCATTGGTTATTTAATCAACTGACCGTAAATAAAGAAGCCATTTCTGAATTTGATCGAGACCTTTATGCCCATGCTTATAATTCAAAAGAAGCAATACGCGCCTCTAATGCTTGGTATCAAGCCTTTGGTCAAGATATTGAAGACAGTAAAACGTATGCAAATTTAAATATGCCTGTATTGGGAATAGGAGGGAGTGGATACGAAATACTAAAAGGGGCTTTGGTACCAGTGGCAACAAACTTAAAGTTAGTGCAGATTCCAAATTGCGGCCATTTTATATTGGCTGAAAAACCAAGGGAAATGGCAGAGGAAATGTTGTTGTTTTTAGATAAATAATGGAAAAGTGGAGTTGTGAGGTTTGTTTTTTTGTGAGGTTCGTGCTTTGTGAGGTTTGTTCTTTTGCTCATCGCCTCACCATCACACCGTCTCATATTCTCACCCTCTTATCGCCTCATCATTCACACCCAGTATGTAACCCCGACGAAGGAGGGGTCGCATCCAGCGCTCACATAATACGCTGTTTTTTGTGAGGTTGTTTTTTTGCAAAATCGTGAGAATTATCGATTAAAGAAAGAGCTCTATTTTAATTAGAAACTTCTCACCACCTTATTTTCTATCTCACCGAGTTGCTATTTTCTTTTGGTGTTCGATGAATATATCTCACCTACTTAATATTGGTTTTGGTGTTCGATGAATCTACACTGCGTTTCGATTTTCACTTCGTTTCGATTTCAGCACCTCAAAATCTCACCTTCTCATCGCCTCACCATTCACACCATAACCCATACCTCCAAACCCATAACCCATAACTCCAAAACCATAACCCTTAAAATTAAAACGCTTTTTTCAAGCGATCTAATGCAATTTTATTGTCTCGATCTTTAATCGTTTCGCGTTTGTCGTAGTTTTTCTTTCCTTTACACAGCGCGATGTCCATCTTAGCTAACCCTTTCTCATTGATGAATAGGCGTAACGGAATAATAGTTAATCCTTTATTCTGAACACTTTTGTGTAAACTCTTTAATTCTTTCTTATTTAATAACAGCTTGCGTTCTGTTTTTGCTTTGTGATTGAAATGACTACTGTTGGCGTATTCTTCAATTTGAGAGTTAATCACAAAAAGCTCTAGGTTTTGGAATTCACAGAAACTCTCTGCAATACTAGCTTTACCTAGTCGCAAAGATTTAATTTCTGTACCTGTCAGTACAATTCCAGCAGTATATCTATCTAAGATCTCGTATTCGAACTTAGCTCGTTTATTTAGAATGTTGATGTTCTTTTGCATAGCACAAAAATAATAAAAATTTAAAGTAAAACTAGTGTTGAATACAAACTGTTCAATGCCTGTTGCAAAATAAGGGAGGAAATAAAAAAAGGCTATCACTACGCATAGTAATAGCCTTTTCTTTATAATGGGAAGTGGGATTATAGAAATTTATATCCAACAGCAATAAACCAAGTATTTGGTTTTGATGAGAAACTCTTACTTACGTTGTTTAAACCTCCATCATAAGAAACGTCTACAGTGAATTTTAAAATATCCACACCAGCACCTACACGGTATCCGATATTAGATTTATCAAATTCATTGAATGCATTATCGACAGAACCTTTAGATAAGTCGTTCAAAACAACAGAGTATACACCACCACCAAAAACTCTTAGGTTATACAATGGACTTTTTAATAATTTGTATCCATATACCACAGGAATTTCGATGTTTTTCATCTTTGTTTTATCACTGCTAAGATCAGATTCAAACTTGATGCTCTTTTCTGAATACATCAAATCTGCTTGAATATACGAACGATTTAAGTTAATACGCGCCATAGCACCTACTCCGAAACCAGAAGCTGTTTTGCTGCTATAGTCTTTTGGATTACTTGAAAAGTTTGTAAAGTTAGCGCCCGCTTTAATCCCTACATTAATAGGTGATTGAGCATAAGAATTAAAAGCAAATGACGTCAGTAAAATGCTAAAAAGTAGGCCTAATTTTTTCATATTTAGTTTTTTTTAATTAGAGGCTAAATTAAGTAAAAAGAATGGGTTACATGCAAAGGAGTGTGAAAAAAGTATAAAAACTTCGCAAATAGAGGGGGAAGGTTTAAACAATTGGGGGGATCGTTAGTACTATTATTTGTGTTTGTGTGGTTTGGATTTCATAATAGTATTATAGGATAGCGTAAAAGCGGATAAGCTGCTATATCCTACTAGATGTGCAATTTCACTTAATGTATATTGCTGCGTATCACGGAGTTCAATGCTTTTTAAAATGCGAATGAGCTGAGTGTATTTCTGAAGGGTAATACCTGTTTCTTGCTTAAAAAGGCGCTGTACACTTCGGGTAGACATCTGGGCAATACCAGCTAAATCAGCTGTTGCACAGTTGGTGTGATAGTGTGTATGAATGTAAGTACAAACTTCCAATAAACGCGGATGCGTAGGAACCGGTACACGCAGCGATTCATTCTCCTGACAGAATTCAGGAAGATTTCTCAGAATGGCTTGGATGAAAAGCGCTTGATCTGGATTTTCATCAACGACTTGATTCCACTTACTTGCGTACAACAGCATTTCTTTCAATACAGGAGGAGCTGAAAAAACGTGTACTTGTTGAAAGAAATCATCTTGCGGTACGGTTTTAAATAAGGCAACGCGCAAGTGTACCGTTTTAGCTTCAGAACTGATGCGATGCTCCGTATGAGAGGGAATCCAAATGACGTGATGTTGTGGAACTAAATAGGTTTTATTGTCCAGATGGAAATACTGATACCCTTGTTCTACATAAGTCAATTGGTAGCGTTGATGGGAGTGGGTATACGCATCATGTTGCCAATCTTGGACATACCAAAAATAGGCATCAATGGATAGCTTATCCTTATAATTCCCCTGATTTTGTTCAATCAATCCACATTTAGGTGTGTCGTTTTGCATATACTTTTTGGCAAAGTTAATAAAAAAAGCAAGTGTATCTTTGTATAGAACAAGTCAAAATAGATAAAAATGAAACAAGTATCGATCCTGCTTTTCGCAATCGTATTAACTTTAAGTACCCAACGCATTATGGCACAAGAACCAACCACTCATATTTTAGTACTCCTTGATTCGGATCAAGGAGGTACGTATACTTTAGCCAAAGAAATCGCTCAAGGTGTTGAGCGCTGGCCAGGAGCTAAGGCGACAATTAAAAAGGTAAAAGAAAACAATAATCCAGCATTGGCTGCTGTTCCTTTGGTACAAGTAGATGAATTGCCTCAATACGACGGAATTGCCTTTGGTTCTCCCGTTTATTTTGGCAATATGAGCACAGGAATGAGTGCTTTCTTTGCACAAACGATTGACCTATGGACGGCACGTGCATTAGAAGAAAAACCAGCGACAGTGTTTATGTCAGGGGGGAGTGGAGCAGCAAATGAATTAGCGTTGCAAGCTTTTTGGAATACATTAGTTGTTCATGGAATGTTGTTAATTCCCAATGGTATTCAAGGATTTGATCAAATAGATACCACCAAAAAGCAAGGGAACTCCGTATTGGGCGTTACGAGTCCGATGTCTATTAACAAAGGAGAACGACCAACTCAAGAGGAGCGTTATTTGGCCCAAAATCAAGGAGAGAAATTAGCTCGAGTTGCAAGTGCATTACGCGGAACTAAAAAATCACCATCCATAGTGAAACCCAAGGAAACTCAAGCTGCGTTAGATGTTAATCAACAGCTGAAGGATAAAAAGATAGTATTACCTAGCTTGCCTAAACCAGTCGGTAATTACGAACTGTATGTGCGTTCGGGTAATTTGGTGTTTATTAATCAAGTTGCCTTGAAAGATGGTAAAATATTCAACCCAGGAAAATTAGGCGTAGATGTAACGGAAGAAGAGGTAAAAGAAGCAACAAAAGTAACCATGCTGAATGTGTTAGCTATTTTGAAAGATGCTGTAGGAGGCGATTTGAATAAAGTACAGCGTTGTGTTCAATTAATCGGAGCTTTTAATACGGTAGATACCTATACAAAACATGCAGTATTGATGAATCCAGCGTCAGATTTGGTCGTTGAGGTACTGGGAGAAAAAGGAAAACATACGAGAAATACGGGAGGCGCAAGTTCATTACCACTGGGATCAAGTGTTTCGATCCAAGCGATTTTTGAAGTGAAGGAGTAGTTTTTTGAGAAGGTGAGGGGGTGAGAAGGTGAGCGGTAAAATTCCGTAGTGGCAAATGGCAATTTGCCAAGTAACAAGATAAATTATGGAAATAACGGATCTACTTTACAAAGCACAAACCTCACATAGGTAGGTTGCTTTTTTGTTTTTTGCGAAGTTGTAGGGTTTATCGACTAAAGGCGATTTGCAAAAAAGCCTCTTCCAAAGAACAACCCTTCCAAAGAACAGCGTATTATGTGAGCGCTGGATGCGACCCCTCCTTCGTCGGGGTGACATACTGGGTGTGAATGGTGAGAAGGTGAGAAGGTGAGAAGGTGAGAAGGTGAGATTGATGAGGTGGTTTCTAATTAAATCAGATTGCCTTCTTTAATCGACAATTCTCACGATTTTGCAAAAAAGCGACTTCACAAAAAAGCAAAAAAACGACTTCACAAAGCACAAACCTCACAAAACACAAAGCACCCCCTTTCGCTTTACTCCGTTTTATTGTTTTTTTTGTAGTTTTGTAGAATCATCAAACAAAAAATAGATTTCTACTAGCGTTTTACCTTCACCTTACACGAAAAAACTAAACAAAAAACACGTACATGAGTAAGATTTTTGGGCTTTTTTGGCTTTTGTTTTTCTTGTATTTTATTTTCGCTCATCCTGCAATTATCTATTATGGGAGTGAATTTCAAAGGCATCATTTAGAAACTGTAAACCCGACAGAAGCGTTGGTGTATCTAGGATTGAGTATCACCCTTTGGGTGGTTATATTTTCTGTTTTATTGTACTGGGTCTTCAAGTATACGATTCAGTCTAAGCGAAATATTACGCAAATTAATCAAACGGGAAAACGCATTGAGGCACGTATTGCTCAAGTGAGTTCAAATGCAATTTTTAAAAACAACATAGCTATGCGATCCTTGGTTTTGAAGTTGCATAATCTAGAGAACGAAAGTATTGAGCACAAGATGGATATTAATGACTCCAAGCCGGAACAAAACCGTTTTGTCGAAGGGAAAATGATTCATCTACGCGTAGATTCAACCTTTAAGAAACAGCCCTATGTTATTTTGGAAGGAACCAAAGGACGAATAAATGGATTGTTCTTTGCGTTGTGGTTGCTTTTCTTAGCGGGGGTGTTGTACTACTATACGTTCTCCTATCAATTAGAAAGTGAAGGCTATGGTTGGCGTTTTCTAACGTTGAGTCATCCTTTAATCAGTAGTGCTGGTTTTTTAATTCTATTTACGGGCATTATTTACGTGATTGTAAAGTTCTTGATTTTTAGAAAAATGAATATTGGAACGTCTAGTTTGGCCTTGAAATTTAGAGGTAAACGAGCCAATGGAACCATTGTAAACGTTCAACAAACAGGAACCTATATCAATGAACAACCCGAAGTTCGATTTGATGTAGAATACACCGATGATAAAGGGATAATCCATCAAGTAAAAATAAAGAAAATAGTGTCTTTACTCGAGGTGGGGAGTATTAAAAATCAAACCTATTGTAGCTTGTTCTATGACCCCAAAGAACCGTCAAAAGCACAATTTGAACAAGATATTAATCCCTAGTAAGTCATGAAGAAAAGAACTATAGTTAGACATAGTGTACTTGTATTCGCGCTTGTTTTTTTGAGTTCGTGTACAGATTTTTTGAAGTCGATTGAAGCTACAAAAAACGGAAGCACAACCAGTCAATCAGTTGAAGGAAAAGAACAGGTAGTAGAAGAGGAACTTCCTATAGAAACAGCAGCGATTACTCAACCTCAAAAGAAGACCGAATTTGCAGCACATAGAGCAGATTTACAAGAGGTAGAAACCGCGTTGCGCAACCTTCCGCAATTGAAAGACAAACCAATTTATGTCTATCAATCCATTCATTTTTACGATAACCATCGCGTTTTACTGCAGATTCAAAACCCAGATAATGCCAACTATGTAGATGAATACTATTATGTTGATGGACATTGGCAGGAACCCAAACCAATTGTATTGTCAAAACACACGAAAGTTAAGGAAGACATCGTATCTTTAGATGAGATTCCTTTTGTACATGCAAACAATGTGTATGAAGCATTAAAAGAAAAAGTAGAAGAAATAGGAGGAAATCCTTCCGATTTAACGGTGTATGTGATCACGAGAAAAAATCGAGTGCGTTGGTATCCTAGAACGATTAGCAATGAACGTGAGAGGTATTCCATCGAATTTAAAAAAGACGGAACCTTACTTTCTTTTGAACAAGACTAAAAAGAGCAAAGATGAAGATACGAACTATGGAAGAAAAAGATGCAGCTGTCGTTGCTGATCTTTTAACACAGCTAGGTTATCCAGATACGTTAGATTTTTTACCTGCTAAAATTGTCAATATGAGACAGGATAGCCGAGAAAAATTACTGGTAGTGGAAGAGCAAGACCAAGTCATTGGCTTCATCTCATTGTCTCTCATTCCTCAATTAGCCGTGCGTGGTGATTTTATGCGAATCAGCTATTTCGCTGTAGATGCAGAAACAAGAAGTAAAGGAATAGGCAAACAGGTGGAGGACTATGTTGCTGCTTTAGCAAGACAAATGGGCTGTGATCGCATTGAATTACACTGTCATAGCAGGAGAACCCAAGCCCATGAATTTTATTTGAGACAAGGGTATGAAGAGGTGCCTAAATATTTCGTTAAATACTTGAAATAAAAAGAGGTACTAGCGAATCGCAATTCATTCATTGAGGAATAGAATACGGAAGAATTATCATACATTTGCCACCGAGAAGCATACAATACTAGATATAAGAAGTTATGGGGATTTTTTCAAAAACTTGTGAATACGCATTAAGAGCTGTTTTATACATTGCCAAAAGAAGTGAGGAAGGACATAAGTCTGGAATAAAGGAGATTGCGCAAGAAATCAATTCTCCAGAACATTTCTTAGCTAAAATTCTCCAAAAATTAAGTCGTGAGGGCCTTATTCAATCAACGAAAGGACCGAATGGAGGTTTTTTTCTAGAACGAGAGGATTTTAATCGCCCCTTGGCAGAAATCGTAGAAGCAATAGAAGGCAAAGAACTCTTTGTAGGCTGTGCAATGGGATTGAGTTATTGCTCAGAAACAAACCCATGTCCTTTACACAATGATTTCAAGCAGATTAGAGATAACTTAGCTCACGTATTGAAGACTACAACTATTGGCCAATTCAATTTAGGTTTGATTGAAGGGCAGTTTACACTAAATAAATAAAAAAAAGGAACTAAAAATAAGTTCGTCTTTTACTTGAATAAAAGAGATAAAAGTCTTTTATTTGTAAACAGGTAGAATAAACCTACCAAGAGTATGAGTAAATAAAAGATAAAAAGCTCTTTTTATCTGGATAACAAAACAAGTAAATCATGACAACAGAACAAAAAGAATTAGTAAAAGCTACGATTCCTATTCTAAGAGAGCACGGGGTAGTGCTAACAAAACATTTTTATCAACGCATGTTTCAACACAACCCAGAGTTGCAACATGTTTTTAATAGAGGAAACCAACAAAATGAAAAGCAGCAAACCGCTTTAGCTATGGCTGTTTTAGCGTATGCAGAGCACATTGATGATCCGAGTGTTTTATTTCCAGTGGTGGATTCTATTGGACATAAACATACCAGTTTGGATATCCGAGCAGAGCATTATGCAATTGTAGGAAAACACTTGATTGCTTCTATTAAAGAAGTACTGGGTGATTTAGCTACGGATGATTTATTAGGTGCATGGGCAGTAGCTTATCAAGAATTGGCAGATTTGATGAGTGGACATGAACAAAATATCTACAACCAAAAAGTAAATGAAAAAGGAGGATGGACAGGTTGGAGACCTTTTGTGGTTAAAGACAAGGTAGTAGAATCTGCGGAGATTACTTCGTTTTATCTATACCCAGCAGATCAAGGACCAATTGCTGGTTTTAAACCAGGGCAATACCTTAGTTTGCGTATGTTCTTACCAGAACTAAACCTATTACAGCCAAGACAATATAGTATTTCTTGTGCGCCAAATGGAGAATATTACCGTATTTCTGTAAAAAGAGAAAGTGGAAGTCAACATCCAGATGGATTAATTAGCAACCGTTTGCATCAGGTTATTCAACCAGGAGATTTAGTGGATCTTTCAGCACCGTCTGGTGTATTTGTTTTACAAGATACCCCAGCAAAAACAAAAGTATTCATTAGTGGAGGAATCGGACAAACGCCGCTTTTAGCTATGTTGGAATCACTTGTTCAAGGGGAGCAGAAACCAGCAATTAAATGGGTACACGGTTGTAGAGATTTAGAAGTTCACGCATTTAAGCAACGCCTAGCGGAAGTAGAACAAGCAAATGCGAATGTGACGCAACATATTTTTTATGATACTGTAGAAACAGCTGCACCAAATACATACACAGGTTGGGTGGAATTAGCGCAAATAGAAAAGGATATTGTATCACAAGAAGCGGAATACTACATTTGTGGACCTCGTGGATTTATTGAGAAACACTACCAGTATTTGGTAGATCAAAAAGTAGATAAAGCAGCTATTTTCTTTGAAGAATTTGGACCTGCTTCTTTAACCTTGTAATTTTTTTTTGTTATAATCGCTTTTTTATAGAAATGGAACTACTTCAATGGAGGTAGTTCCATTTTTTAATTGAGGCAATTTTGATTTGATTGGAAGAAGACATAAAAAAAAGGAACCCATGTTTAGCATGGATTCCCCGTTGAAAAAAGTACAAAAGCTTAGTAAGGAATAAAATTTCTACTCAATTTCGCAATGACCTTTTTAGTTGGTTTGGCGAGTAAAACCATTAGAATAACTCCTGCCAATCCCCAAATCGCCCAGCTGTAATAATCCATGGAAGCGCGGTAATTGACTTGTTGTAAAATATGAGTGTTGTATAATTTGCTTGCCAGTTGTGTACCTAACGCAGCATCTTTACCATCTAGAAGCACCTGTTGTTGAAAATGTTGAATTGTTGCTGTATGAAACGGATTTAGTTCCGTTACATAGTCTGCGGTTCGGTTGTAATGTGAACTTCTATTAAATAGCTGAAAGTAGTTGGTTAAGCCTATGGTAACCGAAAAACTCAAAAATCGAAAGCTGATTCCCAAAAAGGAAACGGCATTGGAAATAGCAGGTGGAATAGAAGCTGCTGTATAAACTATAAGGGGAATATGTAGGGCTGCCATGGCCATTCCTTGAATAAAGAAAGGGAGAATAAAAGAATCTTGATCCCCTTGACTTGAAAATAAGAAATAGACTTGGACATGGTAGATGAGCAATAAGGCAAATCCACCCAGTACAAGGTATTTAATTGCAGTTCCGTTTAATAAGAGTCTAGAAGTAATCAATAATCCAGCGAGCGTTCCCAATAGATTGCCTAGGTAAATAGGAGTTAAATTGATGGACTCCACCCCCAAAGCTGTTTGTAAATACGTATAAGCAAATCCCGTTGTTCCTTTAAAAAAATAGTATACCATTAACAGCGCAATACCCAAACAAAAGTCTTGGTATCGGAATACGGCTAGGTTGATAAAAGGTCTTTTTAGTCGTTGTTGCCTCAAGACGAATAAGAGAATCGAACATAATGTGAGAAGGCTTAAGCCTCTAATGGTTGCATCTTCTAAGTAGTTTAATTTTTGTCCATACACAAAGATGTAACCGATGGAACATATAATCACGGTAAAGTAGATATAACTAACCCAATCCACTTGATACAAGGGGAGTCTTGGTTTTAAATATACATTATTGGTCGTAATCAGCAGTAAAATCGTTCCAGGTACTTGACATAAAATCAAGAGGTACCACAAGAGTTCAAAGGGATAAGACTGTAAAATATAGCTACATAAAATACCACAAAGGGGAACACAAACTAAGAGTGTCCCATAAAAAATGGTATAGCCAATGACTCTTGCTCTTGCTGAGTTTAATCTCGGAAAGAGTAAGTTTAAACAAATGCTGCAAAAGAGCGCACAAACAGCGCCTTGAATAAAACGACAGACAAATAAGATGGTTAAATCTCTAGTTATTGCGCATACCACATAGGTAATCGTGTTAATTGTTACTCCAAGGAGAAGGTATTTTCGCAAGCTAAAATACTTGACCAATCGATCATCTAAAGGCAAAAAGCAAACTAAGGCACCGTACATTAGTAAAACAGAATATTGCACATCACCCGCTTCTATTCCATAATGTCCCATAGTGTCTAAACTATTGCTATAATAAAAAGCAAAAACAGCTAAGGCTGGAAATAGCAGCAGAAAGATGGTAATGCGAATAAGGTAATCAGGTACCCAAGTTTTAAACGTTGGGAGGGGAGCTAGTTTCATGGTTTGTCGATATAAACATTAGCATTCATTCCTGCAGATAGATTGGGATATTGAGATAAATCTTCTACTAATTTGATTCGTACAGGAACGCGTTGAATGATGCGAACGAAATTTCCTGTTGCATTGTCTGGAGGCAAAAGAGAATAACGTGAACCTGTTGCAGGGGAGATGGATTCAATTTCCCCTTTAAATTCTTTATCAGGAAAAGCATCTAGGGTTATTCTAGCGCTTTGACCAAGGTGAAATTTGCCTATTTGCGTTTCCTTAAAGTTGGCAACAATCCATTTCCCACTTTCTTCATTGATAATATAAGATAGGGTTTGCCCTGGTTGAATCAATTGCCCTTCTTGAATGGTTTTTTTGCCAATTCTACCCTTGTAAGGAGCCTGAATAACAGTATACCCCACATTAAGTTGATTCTTGTTTAAAGAAGCTTCTTGTTTTTTAATTTCAGAAAGGGCAGCTAATTTTTGCGCCTTGATATCTTCAATTTTAGCCAAGGCTACTTGGTAGCTATTTTGGGTGACTTGGTACTCTGATTGCGCGATATCAAGTGCTGTTTTAACATTGTCAAATTGTTGTTGGGTGGTCGATTCTTCTGCAAGTAGATTGGCATATCGTTTAAACTCTTGTTGTTGTCTGGTGAGTTTGGCTTGTGCCACTTTGATTTGTTCTTTGGCTACTTGGGCTGTATTGTTTAGGGTATTGATATTGGAATCGAGAATACTCAATTGCGCTTGGGCATGTTCTAGAGAAGCTGCAGTTTCCGACAAGGTCGCTTTGTAATCTCGACTGTCTAAGATTAAAAGCGTATCCCCAGCCTGAACCAGTTGATTCTCCTCAAAGTAAATACGTTGAATATACCCGCCAACTTTACTGTTAATTGGGTTGACATATTGTTCCACTTGGGCATCATTGGTCGATTCGTATTTGATATATTCTACACTCGCCAATAAGCCGTAAATCACTAACCCCGTTAAGAGGATTAACGCTAAGATCTGAGTGGTTTTTAAAATAAGATGATCGGTTTTTGTAGTATGTTTATTCATGATAGACGCTTATAATATTCCGGTTATTTTTTGGATTTGATAGTATTCAATTTTGGCATTAATTTTCGCACTTGTAAGTGAAAAACGCGCTTGTAAAACTTGCGTTTCGGCATCTAATAAGTCGATGAGTAAGGCCTGTTGATTAAAGTAACTGTTGCGTATAATGCGCAGCGTTTCTGTCGTTTGACGGATGGTTTTTTCCGCTAATGCAATGCGATCTAAACTTTCTTGATACTTGACCACATAGGTTTGGAGCTCATTTTTAATCTGATCTTGCTGTTGCTCTTTCTCTACTTGTTGTTGGAGCATGACGATTTGCTGGCTGTTTTTTTGGTGTTTCGTATGGTATAAATTAGAAATAGGAATATTTAATTTTAACCCCACTTGACCAATATGATATAACGCTTGAGCATACGGATAGGTTTTGTTTTGAGGGTAATTAAGTCCATAATCAGCAAATAAGGATAACTTAGGTAACACGGCAGACGAGATTTGTTTGAGTGTCAAAGCTCCTTTTTCAATTTCTTGATTGGCTAGTTGAACGGAATAAGCTCCCAATAAGGCCTGATTCAAATGCTCTTCATAGCTGATAAACGTTGGTAATTGATCTAAATCAGCATATTGAGGAAGTAACGCATCCGTATCCTTTCGTCCCATCATCAGATTTAATTGTTGGGTCACAACAACGAGGTTATTCTCAATTTCTTTTAAAAGCATGTTGTGATTCGATAGCGTTACCTCAGCGCGCAATACATCACTTTTTAGAATCGTGCCATTTTCATATAAACTCAGTATATCTTTCAATTGTTTTTCATCCTGTGCAATCTCTTTCTCTACTAACTCTTGGTAGTTCAGATGTAAAACTAGGGCATAGAACAACTTTGTACTTTCAATTTTTGCTTCCGCTGTAGTTTGTTGAAGTTGCGTTTCGATGGAGGCAAGTTCTACTTTTTGAATTTGAAGCTGTCTATTTTTCTGATTTCCCTGATACAGCACCAAATCGGTAGATAAAGAAGTACTGTATTGGGTGGATCGAATGGGAATCACAGTGGGCTGATGAAGAAATCCATCTTCATACAGGGATAAATCAGATCGTTTGCCATAGCTTCCTTCAAGTTGTACCGTTGGCAATCGACTGCTTTGGGTTTGCTTTATATTTTCTTGTTTATCCTGGGCATGTAAACGGATAATCGCAAGTTTTTTATAATTATCTTCGGTGTACTGCCATACTTTTTGCAAATCAAAAGTAGCAGCTGATTGAGTAGCCTCTTGACTGAATAAGAAATGATAATTGGCTAGCAAAAAGAACAGAAGTAGTATGTTTCGACTTTGTTTCATTGTTTTATATCGTTTGTTCTATGCAAAACTAGAATAGAATGATTCTAAGTATTTTATATAACTAGCCAATATTTTACTTATTTTAGCCAGTATGAAAATCTTACAACAAGCAGAAAAAGATATTGACGAATATCCAAAGAGCATTTACATCATGCGCGAGCAATTGGAACATCGTTTTCCTCCACATAAGCACAATAAAAGTCAGATTCTATTAGTTTCGGGCGGAATTGCCTATTTGAAAACGAAGGAAAGGGAGTATTATATTCCCGCTCAGCACTATGTTTGGATTCCGAAAGGAACGATTCACAATGTAAAGTCAAATACAACAGAAATTGTGCTTTTGAATATTTACTTTCACGAGGAGGAAATGGATCAAAAGTATCATTTTATGGATGAACTAGGGATTTATCCCGTTAGTCATCTGATGTATGAAATGTTAGTGTATGCAAGACAATGGAAAGGCGTTATATTTCCCGATACTTGGGCCTATGAATTTCTAACGACGATGAAGCATTTTATCATGCAAGATCCAGGAAAACCTTTTTCCATTCAATTGCCAACGACAGAAGATAGTCATATGTTGGCTATCACAGACTTTATGCATCAAAACTTAGGAGAAGAACTGACCTTGACGTATCTGGCCGAAACGTTTGGCTATAGTGTACGGTCATTGACGCGTTTATTTAAAACACATTTGGCCATTTCTTTCTTACAGTATTTAAAAATGTTGCGCATGATTAAAGCCATGGAATTACTGATGGAGAACAATAAAAATGTAAGTGAAGTTGCTTTTGAAGTCGGATACTCTAGTATTGCTGCTTTTAGTAATACATTTCAACAATTGCTAAACATTAGGCCGAGTGATTTCCAATTTTCAGTACGCAGTAAATCGTAGAAACTACAACATCACTACACGGATTGAATCAGTTCAGCCATTATCGCACCAAAATCAGCAAGGCGTTTTGGATCTGTTGTTGGGGTCGAAGTTGTTGTACCCAAATAGGCTTCTTTTGCTTCTTCTACCAAGGCGTGAAAGGGGAGTGGAAGATAAGGCAAGCAATAAGTTGCAGCTTGATCTTTGGGTAGAATTTGCCCCGTTTGAACAGAATACAGCATGCGACAAAGCGTTAAGATGACATTGGTTTGATCCTCTTCAATTTCCTGAATTAGTTGAGGGACATTGGCTTGAATGGCTTGTATAAACGCTGCATTTGAAACCGCAGGAATTACTTCCATTGCCTCTTTTCCATACAGGGTTATACTGTTTTGTTTGACTTTTCGCAAGAGAATAGTCAAGTCCGGATCTATTGTTTTTTGTGGAATAAATCCAGTGAGATAATCGGTTCTCAGCCATTCTCCATATTGAAATTCTCGTTGGATGGGAAAAGTACCTTTGTCCAGTTCTTCTTGATGCACCAATGTTACTTCCAAATAACGCAAACCTGCCGTATTGCCAATAGCTCCTGAAATTTGGAGTAAGGCTTGTACGAGGCGTTGTTTTTCTTCTTCACTTACCGTTGCATCAACTACTACAAAAAAATCTAAATCACTTTGAGGACGCAATCCACCATCAACAGCTGAACCATATAAATAAATACCTACCATTTTTACAGGTAATATCTCAGTTAGCGCTGTTGTTGTTTTGTGTATTTGTGGGTATGTAGTAGAAAGGTACATAAGAATAAAGTAGTGAATAAAAGATTGAATTTACGAAAATTATAGCGTTTGGAGAAGATACTATTTGTTTTTTGGAATAAACTCAATATCTGAATTATACGTTTGTATTTGCGTAATAAAATCGATTGGGTTTTCTGGAGAAATTAAAATACTATCATAGGTTTTATAGTAAATTTCTAAACGTTGGTTGGATAAAGCTGGTCCGCTGACTGCACTTTTTGATTCTTCTATCTTGCGAATGCTTTCTATAGGAATTTTTTTATTTACAAATATTCCCCCTTTGATACGCAATAGGTTTTGAGTTGTGTCGATTTCATAATAGGTTTGAAAGTAAACGTCTATAAGCATAGCCAACACAATTAAGGCAGTCAACCAAATGTACCAAATTTCAATAAAAAATGCAGCCAGAAGGCAAGCGATTCCTATGGTAAGAAAGAGTGTTATTGTTCCTAGTGACACTTTACTGTTGTATTTTGTTTTCATAGTTAACCAAAATGAGGTTGAATTTAAGAGAAAATCAAAGATAAATAAGTTTAACAACAGAGAAAAGAGAAATGGATTGATGCTTGATTTAAAGTTTATCTGGACTACTAGATATTGTTAATCTGTGTTGTTTTATTGCTCCATGATAGACCTACTTTTGTGCTCAAATAAAGTAGATGACGTATTTGGAACTACTTTATTGTGGTTTAACAACAAGTAAATGCAACAATCATGAACAACTACAACAACAAGCTTCTATTTGAATTAATTAAAAGAGAAGAAACAAGGCAACGAGAATCATTAGAACTGATCGCTTCCGAAAATTTTGTCAGCGAAGAGGTATTAAGAGCTAATGGATCAATTTTAACGAATAAATACGCGGAAGGTTATCCAAGTAGAAGGTATTATGGGGGATGTGAGTATGTGGATTTAGTGGAGAATATGGCTATTGAAAGTATCAAGGCCATCTTTGGAGCGACTTATGCGAATGTACAGCCCCATTCAGGTTCACAAGCTAATTTTGCCGTCTTGGCTGCGTGTTTACAACCGGGTGATAAGATTTTGGGGTTTGACTTAACTCACGGAGGACATTTGACTCATGGATCAGCAGTAAATTTTTCAGGAAAACTATACCAACCTGTTTTTTATGGAGTAAATAAAGAAACAGGACTATTGGACTATGATGCGATACAAGCCATTGCTTTGAAAGAAAAACCCAAGATGATTATTGCAGGAGCGAGTGCATATTCCAGAGGCATTGATTACGAGCGTTTCAGAGCTATTGCTGATAGTGTACAAGCCATTTTACTAGCGGATATGGCGCATCCTGCAGGATTAATTGCAAAGGGATTATTAAGTGATCCTGTTGCACATTGTCATATCGTGACGACGACCACACATAAAACCTTACGTGGACCTCGAGGAGGAATTATCTTGATGGGAAAAGACTTTGAAAATCCACAACAATTGAAAACGGCAAAAGGCGAGATTCGAATGATGTCATCGGTGTTGGATTCTTCTGTATTTCCAGGTAACCAAGGGGGACCACTCATGCATACTATTGCAGCAAAGGCGGTGGCATTTCACGAGATTTTAACGGATGATTTTACGACCTATGCCCAACAAATTCAAAAGAATAGTCGTGCGATGGCAGCGGCTTTTTTAGATAAAGGCTATACGTTGGTATCTGGAGGAACAGACAACCACTTGATGCTCGTAGATTTAAGTAGCAAAGGAATCACCGGAAAGGAAGCTGAAATTGTCTTGGAACAAGCGGGAATTACCCTGAATAAAAACATGATTCCCTATGATCAACAATCAACAGCCATCACATCTGGTATTCGCGTGGGAACACCTGCAATTACTACCCGAGGATTGTTGCAAAAAGAGATGTACATCATTGTCGAATTGATTCACGAAGTGTTGCAAAACAAAGACAACGCAGTGAAACACCGTCAAATTAAAGATGAGGTGCAACGCCTGATGCAAGATTATCCCATGTTTGCCCGTTAATAGGTTTTAGTGGAAGGATAAAAATAAAATAAGGATACGGTTTAAGTGCAATTTTCTTTATATACAGCGTGAAATGAGCGCTAGATTTAATTTGTTAAGTAAGATACCTCGCAGCGAAAGTGGCGAGGTTTTTTTTATATCCTATTGAAAATGAGTAGGCTATTGTGCGGAAGATGAAGGAAGAAGTACATCAATTTGCTGGACTATACAGAAGTTGTAAACTGGTATAGCATGATGATCCAAATAGCGGTTACTTTTGTACCCAACAAAACATAGGGATAGCCACTTAGGCTCCCTTGAATGAAGTGCGATAGGAAGAACATAAACACAAACTAATTCACAAAGGTACACTATGGATACAATTCAAATGGTCGATTTAAAACGACAATATCAAAGCATCCAAACTGAAATTGATGCAGCAATCAAAGAAGTGATTGATAGTACTGCATTTATCAATGGTCCTGCTGTTAAAAACTTCACCACTCAATTGGCTTCTTATACCAAAGCAAAGCACGTCATTCCGTGTGCGAATGGAACAGATGCCCTGCAAATAGCCTTGATGGCGTTGGATTTACAACCAGGAGATGAGGTAATAACGCCTTCTTTTACCTTTATTGCTACAGTTGAGGTGGTAGCCTTATTGGGACTAACGCCTGTATTCGTCGATGTAGATCCAGATACCTTTACCTTAAATATGGAGAGCTTGGAACAAGCCATTACTTCCAAAACAAAAGTAATTATCCCCGTGCATTTATACGGACAATGTTCGAATATGGAGCCCATTATGAAGCTTGCAGAAGCCCATAAGATTGCTGTAATTGAAGATAATGCACAAAGTATCGGGGGAAATTATAGTACAGCAAATGAAACTAGAAAGACAGGAACAATCGGCACCATTAGTTGTGTTTCGTTTTTTCCTTCTAAAAACTTAGGAGCTTATGGTGATGGGGGAGTGATTATGACAAACTCCGATGAACTGGCAGCAAAAATGATGAAAATTTGCAATCACGGTTCTGAAAAGCGCTATTATCACGAGATTGTTGGAGTAAACAGTCGATTGGATAGTATTCAGGCAGCTATTCTGAATGTAAAATTGAAATATTTGGATGAATATTGCGACAAAAGAAGGGCTGTAGCGGCGTATTATAACCGTGCATTTGCTAACCATGCCAATCTAATTACTCCTTTTGAACCTGCTTATAGTCACCATGTCTATCATCAGTATACTTTGATTTTAGAAGGCGTCGATCGAGATCTTGTCCACCGTGAATTAGCAGAACGAGGCGTACCAACGATGATTTATTATCCCGTGCCTTGTCATCAACAAGAGATGTTTAAGAATTTACAAGATCGCACATACAAATTGCCTCATACAGAATACTTGGTATCAAGAGTGCTGTCGTTGCCTATTCATACAGAATTGACAGAAGAAGAGCTATCCTTTATCTCGACACAGCTTCTAGAAGTAATTGAAAAAATAAAAAAATAAAGCCGTATTGCGAATAATTCGCCTTGAGATGTAGTAAATTTAAGTGTCTTTTTTTTAGTACGCCAATGAAGAGCAAGAAAACAATTATCATTCACAGTAAAGTGGCTTATGGATATGTAGGGAGTAATACAACTTCCCTCGTTCTACAAGTTGCAGGTCAAGATGCTATTACCGTTCCAACGGTTATCCTATCAAACCGATATGGGTTGCCAACAGTAGGAGGGGGACTCATGCCTAGTGCATTATTCCAGGAGGTGTTAGAGGGGATTTTGAAACTAAATATACTCGATGAAGTTTCTTCTATTGTAACGGGTTACATCGGATCAGCTGCATTAGTGGAACAAACAGCCGCGTTTATTCGCACCATCAAGAAGAGTCATCCAGCAATACTCTATCTATGTGACCCTGTAATGGGAGATCAACCACAAGGGTTATACGTCAATCAAGAAGTTCCAAAGGCAATCATAGAACATTTGTTGCCCTTAGCGGATGTATTGACACCCAATCAGTTTGAAATAGAAACGATACTCAATCAACCCGTTACTTCCTATGAAGCACTAGTACGTGCAGTAGAGAAGCATCCAATCTTACAATCCAAAGACATCCTTATAACTGGTTGTCGATTTAAAGATACAACCGATCAATTGCTTCATATTGTTGTTAAACAAAAAGAAGCCTACAAGGTGGTAAAAATCGACTATGTCCCCATCGATCCACCTGGTACAGGAGAACTCTTTGCTGCGTTGGTTTTATTACTTAAATTGAAGGAGTACGAGGCGTATGCAGATTGTGCCAAAGAAGCAAGTATTTTGATTAAAAGAGCTTTGCGCCGCATCGTAAAAGAAGGAAGAAGTGAATTCGATTTAAACGATATATTGGCGGTGCATGCGGAAATGTAGGGGTGCATGGTAATGTCCCATATACGTAGGGGTGCATGGCAATGCACCCGTATATTCGAAAAATAAAAAAAGAGGATGATATGGGGCGAATTGCCATTCGCCCGTACGTATTTGGAAATCAATGAAATATTTTGTATATTGATTAGTTAATAATGTAAACTTAACAAGGTTCCGTGGCCGATTGGGAGGCCTGATTACGCAATAATCAGTAGATTGGTTCGAATCCAGTCGGAACCTCGAGATGGTGTACGGTGTATAGTTGACAGTTTGCAGTTGACAGTTAACTAAACATCGTAAACAAAAAAAGCCTTCTAATTTTTATTAGAAGGCTTTTTTTTCGGTGTGGGGAGAGCAGGATTCGAACCTGCGAAGGTTACCCAACGGATTTACAGTCCGTCCTCGTTGGCCGCTTGAGTATCTCCCCTCCTTATATTGTTAAACTAAAATAGCATATGTATGTTTTGTGGGGAGAGCAGGATTCGAACCTGCGAAGGTTACCCAACGGATTTACAGTCCGTCCTCGTTGGCCGCTTGAGTATCTCCCCCTCTGGTATTTTTTATTTTAGTCTAACAATAATGTATAAGATCGTGTATGTTTTTATGTGGGGAGAGCAGGATTCGAACCTGCGAAGGTTACCCAACGGATTTACAGTCCGTCCTCGTTGGCCGCTTGAGTATCTCCCCTTCAGCGTATGCCTCAGTTCTTAATTAGAACGGTGCAAAGATAGCGCTGTTTTATTAATCTGCAAGCGTTTTGTCGCTTTTTTTTGCTCGCCACCTCCTCAAGATTCATTAACTGTTTGGTTATAAAAAACTAAGCCTTTGAAAATTTTTGTAAACTTTTTTTACAAAAAATAAGAAACACCCGAAAACAGACTTCTTTCGTGCCGTTTTTAGTCGATATAGCGTAGGAGATGTTCCCATTCATTTTTCCTTTATTTCTGATTTATGTAGGAGAATCAAAAACTCGAAAAGGGGAACATAAATAGATACGTGTATTGGGTTGACCTAAGGCTTTTATCCTTTGTTTGTCATAAACCTTATAAATTGAACACAAATGAAAACAAATAGTAGCCCTCCTTTTTTTGGTTTTGCCTACTTTTGTTTTAGACGATGATAGTAAAGTGAACCTAAAGAATAAGATAGATAGATGATTTTACCTTTCGAGCCCTATAATCCCAAGTGGAAAGAACAATTTGAAAACATAAAAAGCGAATTAGCCCTTCGTTTAAAAGAGTTGCAACCTCGCATTGAGCATATTGGTAGTACATCCGTTGAAGGATTGGCGGCTAAACCTATTATTGATATTATGGTTGGTGTTCGCAACGAAGAAGAGCTAGATGTAGTTCCAGCCTTATTAGCAGGACAAAATTATGTGTATTATCCCAAGTATAATGTCGATATGCCCTATCGCCGTTATTTTGTTTTGTTGCAGGACGCTCCAAGTGCATTAGCTTTACCTGAGGTCATTGATGTACAGGATGAAATACCCGAGAAAATGCACGATCACAACCTGCGTTTAGCCCATATTCACGTTATTCCTACCACGTCTGAAAATTGGACACGCCATTTAGCCTTTCGCGATTATTTGCGTACACATCCATCAGTTAAAGCCGCCTATCAGGCCTTGAAAGAACAGTTGGTACAGCAACAGTGGGAGACAGGAAATGATTACAACGATGGTAAAGATGCATTCATCCAAAGAGAAGAGCAAAACGCGATACGTTGGTATAAAGAAAATGAGAAGTAGAAAGAAGCACGATTAAAATATGAAAGTAATAGATTTAAGTCAAGTAGATAAAGAAGCCATTGTTCAGGTATTGAATGAATCCTTTGCGGATTACATCATTCCTTTACAGCTTACTGTGGAACAATTAGAAAATAAAATAGCAGCTGAAAACATCCAGTTGAATCTTTCTGTGGGTGTTTTAGATCAAGAGAAGTTAGTGGGGTTTATGCTACATGCACTCAATACGGTAGAAGGGAAACTAACGGCTTATAATGCTGCTACAGGCGTAGTGCCTTCGCATCGAGGGCAAGGCCTAGTTGCTAAGATGTATGCCTGGTTATTCGAGCAATTAAGGCCTTTAAAAGTAGAACAATTAGTCTTGGAAGTAATCGAAGGAAACCATGCTGCTATTCGCGCTTATGAAAAAATGGGCTACCACAAAGCCAGAAAATTAATCTGTTTTGAAGGAGAAACAGACGTGAACCAGATGAATAAACCAATTGAAATTAAGGAATTGACTGATTTTAATTGGGCTGTTTTTTCTTCTTTTTGGGATATTCAGCCGTCTTGGCAAAACGCGGTATCCGCATTGGAAAACAGCAAAGCCCGTTGTCACATCTTAGGCGCGTATAGTGAAGGGAAAATGGTAGGTTACCTTATTTTCAATCCAACGTCTAAACGCGTGCTCCAATTAGCTGTAGATGCAAATCACAGAAGACAAGGAATTGCAACACAATTAATTCAAACCATGCAGCAAATCACCGAATCTAAGGCAATATACGTTTACAATATTGATGATGCATCCGCGGCAATGGCTGCTTTTTTCAATCACTTGCATTTGACTAGTGACCTAGCTCAATTCGAAATGAAAAGAACACTTTAATTAGTCCTAAATTTGTAGGTGTTAACGCATTTGATAGTCTCTTTTTAAAAGAGAGAAAATCTCGGCATCTACAAATTTTCCTTTTTCAAAAAAATAATCACGTAAAACTCCTTCTGCTTGTAAGCCTACTTTTTCAAGTAATTTACGAGAAGAAATATTAGTAGGGTCGATAAACGCTTCAATGCGGTGTAAATCAAATGCTTCAAAACCAAAAGGAATAAGAGCTTGAATCGCCTCGGTCATAATACCAGTTCTCCAAAAGTTAGGATGTAGTTCATACCCAATCTCTGCACGAGCATTTTCAGTAGAAAAATTGTGAAACCCACAAGTGCCAATCAATTGGTCAGGTCTTTCCTGTAAGGTAATGGCCCAACGAATAGCATTGTCGTCTTGATAGCGTTCTTGCCAAGCCAAGAGTAATTCTTGCGCTTCTTGAACAGATTGGAAGGTAGGCAAATCGTAAAATTCCGTAACCTCGTCTCTAGAGAAATAATCAAATAGTGCTGGTGCATCTGTAAAATGAAGGGCTCTTAAGAGGAGTCGATCAGTCTGTAAGGTTGGGAATTCGTTGAAAAACATAAGACGTATTGAAGTATAAAAAAGTAAAAATAAGAAATAAAAGTGAACATGGATACAAAATCCCCTTTTTCTACACGGGTAGAAGACTATTGGTTGAGTCAGCAAGGAGAAGAGCTTTCGTGGTTTGAATCTCAAAATTTTGTTGTGTATCAAAATTCAGCACTTAACAAAGAATATCCTGCGGTTTTATTAGATCGAGATGAGAAGCCAAAACAAGTACTTAGTCTACATCCTATACTCGTTCAAAAAATAAAAGAAACAGGACAGGTTCCGATAACAGTTGAGGAAGTAGAAAAAGCATTAAATTTTCAAGGATTTACCTTATATACAGCTGATTGTCTTTATTATTACTCACAAGAAGAGCAAGAAGAGTTGAAAAAAGAAATTCAGGATAGGAGTTGTCGACAGCTTACGTCAACTGATGCTGCTTTGTTTGAGGCATTTACGCAAGCCAATAGTGAAGATGACATAGATGCAGCTTATGTAGAATTATCACATGAGGTTGTTTTTGCCTGTTTTGATGGTGATATTATGGTTGCTATAGCAAGTGCTTATCCTTGGGAGGGCACAAAAATTATGGATTTAGGCGTATTGACCCATGTAAATCATCGTGGTAAAGGTTATGCTCAACGATTGGTACGTACGATAAGCCAGTATGTAATTCAACAAGGAGGTGAATTACAATATCGTTGTCAATGGGATAATTGGCCTTCTATTCGCTTAGCGCAAGCTTGTGGTTTGCGTTTCTTCGGACGTTGGCGTATAGCGATTCAAAAAGAATAAAAAAGCGCGTTCCTAGGAACGCGCTTTGACTATAAATTAATCTTGTATTTGTTGTGTTCAGACTGAAAGTCTTTCGTAATTAAACTGCCAAAATCAGGGTGATTTACCTCGTTTACGTCAATGTCAATCAACGTTAGACTTTCTGTGTCTGCAGCTTTTGCAATTACCTTTCCATCGGGATTGACAATTTGACTTTCCCCTCGATAGGATTCCAATTCGCCTTCGAAATATTCTTCGCCAATTCGATTGCAGCTGATATAGAAACATTGGTTTTCCAAAGCCCTAATAGGAATAATCGTTGGAGTTACAGGCCCTCCAAAGCAAGAAGAATGACAAATAACATCCACCTCTTGGAGTTTCAGGAGCGATGTGTGTTGCGGAAACCAACAATCAAAGCAAATGGTTAAACCAATAGTTGCTTGCGCAGTTTGATGTACAATAGCTGTATCGCCCGGTTGGAAAAAGCGCTTTTCATAATCGGGTAGGTGTATTTTTCGATAAGAAGCAACTAATCCTGCTGCACCAACTAAAATAGAGGTGTTGTATAAAACACCCTGATCGATTTCAGGTATTGTCCCTGAGATGAATCCATTTCCTGTTTCTTGGAGTAAACGCGTTAGAAATTGAACTGTTTGGCTGTTGTTTAAATCTTCCACAAAAGGTAAAATCTCTTCTCGTGTATCCATTGCATAGCCTGTTGTAAAGAACTCAGGCAATACCAATAAATCAAATGTTTCTTGTTTCACCTTTGCTGCTATATAATCTAGATTCGCTTGAATATCTCTCCAGATGACAGCATATTGAAAAAAACCTACTCGCATCGTTTTCTGTTAATTGAAATTAGTTACTTGCTCCAAAGATAACCCAGAATGGAGAGAAAAAGGGATTATTTCGATTTAATTTGCCCCGATTGATACAGGTGTAAAGTAGCATCGAGGATGTCTTGAATAGGAGCGAAGGGCAAATCTGTTGTTGGATCAATAGTCAGACTTTTCATTCGTTTTCTCGTTCCTACTTCCAAGAGCGGATGCTCAATGCGATGTCCTTCTACCAAGAGTAGATAAGGCGTTTGAGGTGCTTTCGTAAGTGCTAAAAAGCAAAACATCCGATTTCGAAAAGAAAAACAAGGCGTACCCCATTTCAACGATTCCGTGATACGAGTATCCTGTTGCAGAATAAAATCACGCAAGGCTAATAAACAGCTTTGATTGGGCTCTGGTTGTTTAAAGTAAAAAGAGTCTACTGCGTTTAACATTATGTTGTGGCTAAATATAGGAATACTTCTGCTTGTGAAGGATTTTGGGCTTTCGGTCCATAGACTTCAAAATCCGAAGTGTAAGTTCGTTCAAGATTTGGTGAATTCCAAATTTTAACCCACGCATTGATGACAATATTTTCGAGTAAATTACCCTGTACATCAATCTTCGTATACGATCCACTCGGGATAATATGTCCCACCATTCCTTCGGGAATTTCGGCTAATGATTGTACTTCACAACCTATAATGGTGGTATAAGGAGCTGTAAAATCACTTTCGTAATCCGTGTATATTGCATAGATATCTTCGCTTCGTTTAGCTGGGATTTTTGCTTGGATTTGCTGCGTATGAAAATCGTTCCAGAGCTGTGGAATATCCAGAGCAGATTGCTCGTTTTGATTGGTTGTACGAATAGCGATTCCAATGATATACTTAGCGGGTACTTGAATCTTTTGCATGCTTGTATTTATTTTTAATGTTGTGTACAAATGTAGATAGGGGGGATGACAACCCTATGTCAAGAGGATAAATAAAAGTGACAATTAACAGGTTGAGGGGCAAGGAAATTCAGAAGTAAAAGTGGAAAGTGAGTTCATTTATAAAATTGTTTATGTAGTGCTTGAAAAATTATCAAAAAATGAATAAATTTTTAATTTAACTCTATTTTTTGAATATATTTTATAGTTAATCTAAAGTGGTATGATGGATAGTGGGAAAAAAAAGCGTAATTTTGACTGAAAATTTTCTTATTTCTAATTGTATCTATTATGAATTTATATAATCCTGTATTTCTAGTAATTGATGATCATCCGATGATTTTGACTAGTTATATTCGCTTACTTCGAGAAAATTTTTTAGAGAGTACCTTTTATGCAAGTGAATCTATTCCGAAGGCATTAGAATACCTCGATGAATTGGAAAGTATTGACATGCTGATTATTGACTATAATTTGGCGAAAAACTTTGATGTTCAACTGCGTATTTCTGATGGGCAAAAATTAGCCTTGTATGCCCAAAGTAAATTTCCGAAAGCAAAAATCATAATGATTACAGGCCATGAAGAAGCGTTGTTGATTTACAGCATTCACAAAAAAGTAAGGCCTGATGGATTACTAATGAAAGCCGATGTTACTGACGAATTATTGATTGAAACAATTCGCCAGTGTATGATTGGACAGGTTGTATATAGTCAAGGAGTGAAAAATGTATTAAGTCTATTGGCTAAACGTCAATTGATGCAACAAGAACAGTATATCGAAATTCTCATGTTATTGGATAAAGGATACAAAGTACAAGAAATATGTGAAATTGTATTTAAAAGTCAGAGTACGGTGCAGCGCATGTTGACTACCATGAAAAAGGAGTTTGAAGTGAATGATTTGTCCGAGCTATTGAAGCAAGTAAAACTCCAAGGTTTCATCTAATTTTAAGAAATCAACCCCTTGATTTTAGCCAAAATGAATACTCAACTTTCATTTTTGTTAAAAAAAGAGTGGGAAGCTTTGAATACAGTGGTCTTATAGCTACTTTAGTTCTTGATAAGATCATACAAGCACATTTGTTAGGGTCTTTGAACAGTGTTTTATACCTGATCAAAGTAAACAAATGATTTAAAAATGAGTATCTATTGATTAATTTAGGTAAGTAGGGATTGGTTGTGGGGACACCAATCCCTATTTTACTTTAGAGAGGATTACCTCGATGATAGTTCCTTTCTTTTCTGTGGAATTTATCGTTAGAATGGCATTCATTTGGTTGACGCGATACTGAATATTCTTTAATCCTATTCCTTTTTTTACTTCACTAACTTTAAATCCAACACCATTGTCTTGAATTTTAATATGATAATTGGAAGTAGATTCAACAATCGAGATAATGGCTCTAGTCGCTTGTGCGTGTTTAATGATATTTTGAATCGACTCTTGAATGATGCGATAAATATTCATCTTCGTTTCATAATCAAAAGTACTCCAGTCAAAATTACGTGCAATGAGCAAGGTAAACGCATGTTGATCCGTAGAATTCTTCTCAATTAAATTTTCTAGAATAGGAGTAAAGCTCCCTAGTGTCAGGGTTTGATCTTGAAGGTTATGCGAAATTCTTCGAATTTGCTGTTGCGCTCCTTCTATTTCAGAGGCAATGAGCTCGCGATTTTCCTGTTTGCATTCATTGGATAGCATTAAGCGAATGTTGAATAAAGTATTGATGATGCCATCGTGTAGTTCTGCACTGATACGCGTTCTTTCGTCAAGTAAAGTGTTTTTGGCAATTTCTTCTTGTTGTAAAATTAATTTGTATATTAATTCACGGTCATTTTGTTGGTGTTGTTCAAATAAAAGGCGTTTTTGTATCATCTTTTGTTTGAAGACAATATAGATTAGCACCGATAAGAGTACACCCAAGATAGATAAGATACTGAATAACGTAAGGCGCTGAGAGAGTAACTCATTTCGAGCTTCTAGTTGTGCTGTTTCATATTCAATACGGGCGAATTTCGTTCTATTTTCAATTTGTAAAGTCTTTAAGCTATCGTTGATTTCGTAATAGCGTTGGGCATATTCCATCGCATTTTTTTGATCATATAAGCTGAGGTAACGCAAATTGGTTAAAGCCGTATTACGCGCTTTCACTTGCTCTGATGTTTTAAAACCTTTTTTCCAATAGTCAATGGCTTGTAAAGTGTCTTTCTTAGCTAAGTACAGTTCTCCTAAGCGACTGTAACTCGAAATAAGCCCTTGAGGGTTTTGAAGGCTATCACGGATGACAAAGGCTTCTAAAACGAATTTTTCAGCTTTGTTTAGCTGGTTGGTCTTGATGTAAGTAAATGCTAAGTTATTGAGAAGCATAGCATGGAAAATAGAATTTTTTGAATTGGCATCTAAGAGTACGAGGCCTTCTAAAAACGTTTTTTCTGCTTTTTCATACTCTCTTAAACTATTGTATTGGTACCCAATATTGTTGTAAATGCCCAATTTGGAATAGGTAGTGTATTCTTTTGAGTTTAATGTATTAATGAGACTCAAAGCTTTCTGGTTGTAGAGAATGGCTTCTTCTTTTTGGGAATTTTGATCTAAAATGCCAGCTACTGTTGAATAGGCTTCAATGAGTAATTTTTTATCGTTGTAGTGATTCAGGTTCTTCAGTGCATTGAAGGCTTCTACTTCTGCTTGATTAAAAAGTCCTTCTTCAAATAGAATAACCGCCATGGATTTTTGCATCATACCAATATGCAAGGTGTCTTTTTGGGTTTCATAAAACTTAACTGCATAGGAATATGAAGCATAGGCGCTATCTAGCTTTACAATATCTTCATAATAATCGCCCAAATAGTAGTAAGACCGAGCAATATGGGCGGTATCTTTATCTTTTTTGGCTAACTCCAATAGGTTTTGACTAATGCGCAAATATAAATCCAAATGCTTGACATTATAAGCCGTATTGGCTGCGTCAAATAAAAGCTCCCGATGTTGTGCGTTATTGGAATTGTGAGCGAGGTGATCAAATATAGAGTCCAGAACGCGGTGCTTTTTCTGCATGGAAAGGCTATCCTCTTCAAGGCTATCTAATACTGTTGAAATGGCCGAATGTTTTTCCGCAAGGGGACGATCAGAACAACTGAGGAGTGAAAAGAATAGGAAAAGGATAAAACAAGATCTGTATTGCATAAGTAGAAGGTAATGAATACAAATAAACTAAAAAAAAAACAATCCCCAATCTGTTGCAACACAAAGGGGATTGATTATCTGATGAAATGACTTATTTTCTTTTGTCTTTTAATATGGCAATATCACCGTTCTCTTGTGCACTAGACGAACTGTTGATGATTTTTCTTTTGTCTTTTAAAATAGCAATATCTCCATTGTCTGCTGTTCTACTCGTTACGTCTATAGGATTTGGAATAGAATCCGTTTGAACGTTTGCATCATTCGTTGTTTTTGCATCCATAGCATTAAAATGTGTTTGCTTTTGGCTGCTACCATTGGCTTCTGTAGGCATATTATCAGTTGAACATGATGCTAATGCAAGTAAAGCCAAGATAGATACTGAGGAAAGGATAGTTTTTTTCATAAGTAATAAAATTATATTTGATTTTTTTAAAAATTAAAATAAATAATAGATAAATTGAATGTATATTTAGTCTTTTAAACAAATAAAATTCTTTTTTAGGATAAAATCCTGCGATTGTCTAACAAACATATTTATATTTTACCTTCAATAAGTACAGTAAAAGTATACAATGTGTTAATAAAAATAAAAGTATTTTGAGTTTTACTTTATTAATAATTGATGATCATCAAATGATTGTCGATTGGTATAAATACGTTTTACAGCAAGTGTATCAAGACGCTACGATCTTGAGTGCCACCTCTATAGCCGAGGGAGTGGCTCATGTTGATCATTGTACAAGATTGGATATGGTGTTGGTCGATTACAATTTAGGAAAAGGAGATACAGAGGCAGAGATTGCCAATGGGGTTGAATTCGTCCACTATTTCCGGCGGAAATTTCCTAAAGCAGATGTAATTTTAGTTACCGGACACGAAGGAACCCTTGTATTATATACCATCCATAAAAAAATAGTTCCTCAGGCATTATTACTTAAGATTGATGTCACGGAAGATTTGTTGAAACAAGCCGTGCAAGCCGTCCGGAGAGGCGAGCGATTGTATAGCATGCACGCGAATGAAGGTTTAAAGGAAGTGTATAAGAAAGAATCCCTTCTTCAAGAGCAAAATGTGCAAATTTTACTATTGCTCGACAAAGGATTTAAAATCAAAGAAATTAGCGATACATTGTTTTTGAGCGAAAGTGCTGTAAATAAGCGCATTGCGGGATTGAAGCAAACGTTTGACGTCTTAGATAATGGAGGGTTAGTCAAAAAAGTCAAAGAAGAAGGGTTTATTTGATAACAATCTTTTGCAATAAATTTTTATCATAGGATAAAAAAAAATAAAATTTATAAGCCGACTTTCGCAAAAAAATTAAAATGAACTGGATTTTTTTAATTATCGGAGGATTTTTTGAAGTTGGATTTACTTATTGTTTAGGAAAAGCCAATGAAAGTAAAGGAACAGAAGCTATTTGGTGGTATGGAGGCTTTTTGGTTGCCTTAGTAATGAGTATGGCTTTGTTAATGAAAGCGACTCAAACGTTACCTTTGGGAACGGCTTATGCAGTTTGGACTGGAATTGGTGCTGTAGGAACGGTATTGGTTGGAATCTTAGTTTTTAAAGATCCAGCAACTTTTTGGCGTATGTTCTTTATCGCTACCTTAATTGGATCTATTATTGGACTGAAAGTAGTATCTGCTTCTTAATAAATCATTACCTTTTTAGGTTTTTTTTGCTATTAATTCTGATTTTGTATTTATATTTGTTAGATAAATACAAATGAAATATTTAAAAATTGCAAAAATGAAAAGAATGAGAGTTTTGACAGCAGGATTGATGGTTTTAGCCTTAACTGCTTGTAACGAGAAAAAGAGTACGGAAAATGCACCTGAAGCAGCTGCAGCTCCTGTAGTAGAAACAGTCGTAACAACAAAGGCAAACTTAGTTGGAAGCTGGGAATTAATTGCTATTCACACAGAAGATACGGCAGATAAAAAAGTAGAAGATTTATTCCCTGGTAAAAAGCCAACCCTAAATTTTGAGGGTGAATCAATGGTACATGGTACAGATGGTTGTAATAATATTACGGGTGAATATGAAGTGAAGGAAAACAATGGTATTGCTATTGGAGATAAACTTGCCGCTACAAGAATGTTTTGTGAAGGCGTAGCTGATGTTGCGTTTACAAAGGGATTAACAGAAGTAACAAATTACGAAATTACAGAAAGTGCTTTACTTTTCAAAAATGGAGATAAAGTGGTGATGGAGTTCAAGCAAATTACGCCTGCAATTGATCAAGAAGTTAAATAACAAGAGCATAGCATAAAAAAAGCGACACTATCTGGTGTCGCTTTTTTGTTTATCTGTTTTTTAGCTGTGAACTTCTTGTTGTTTCGCATAACCGAAAAGCTGTTTCTCTTTAATCATGCTCGCAATTCCCGCAGGAAGCTTGTCTTCCCATCCTGGTTCATTGCATTGGATAGCACGGAGTACATCTCTAGAAAAGATATCTAAGTCTTTTGGATCGTAGTTTGTGATGTCTACAATTTGATTGTTCTTCTTGAAAAATTTGTACAATTCTTTGATGTGCAAGTCTACTTTTAAATTGGTTGAATCGATCAGTTGCCCCGCTTCATCATGCATCGGATAAAGGTATATTCTCATCTGGTTGCGGAATAATTTACCTAAAGCCTCGAGCATTCCTCCAGTTAGATTCGCATAGTATTTCTCCTCAAAAATATTAAGCAAGCTACTAACCCCCATAGAAAGTGCAATTTTTTCCGTTGTGTATTTAGAAAAATAAGCCGTTAATTTATAGTACTCTTGGAAGTTGGAAATCATTACCGTTTGTCCTAAAGAGCACAACAAATCCGCGCGATGCAAGAAATCATTTTCATCTAAATTTCCTTCCATTAGTAGGTTTGACAGTGTAATTTCAAAAATCACAGTGGTATCTTGGCGTTGCAATTGATTTTCATTGACGAAAGATTCCAATGCTTTTTTGTACATGTCCATGTTTACTAAAGTAACAGGTCTAAAACTTCCACGAAGCGCTAGAATATTTTTGCGGTATAATTCATTAGCAGCAAGTCTACTTTGTCCATCAGGTCCAAACATAACAGCTTCTGTCATTCCGTTTTTAACCAACAACAAACTCATCAGACGATTGTCAATATGAGCAAATAAATGGCCAGTTAAGCTAATGCTGTCAATCTCAATTTGATCGCGATCCAAGTGATCATATAGACAACTAATTAGTTTTTTAGGATCATGGTGTTGGTAGTAGGCTCCATAAATAAGGTTTACCCCAATAATACCTAAAGTTTCTTGTTGCAGTTTAGAGTCTGTTTCTTTAAACTGAATGTGCAAAACGATTTTGCTATAAGGCTCTTCTGGAGCAGTTTGGAAAATAATTCCAACCCAACCATGCCCTTTGTTCTTTTTGGCGTAATCAATAGTCGCTACGGTATTGGCATAGCTAAAAAAAGTTTTTGTCGGATTCTCTGCACGTGGAATACGGTCTTCAATCTTTTTTGTTTCATAATCCAACATCTTATTCAATCTGCTCTCCGTTACATAACGCCCGTCATCCTCAACGCTGTAAATAGCATCACTGAAAGACTTGTCATAGGCAGACATTGCTTTAGCAATCGTTCGGGAAGAACCTCCAGCTCTAAAAAAATGACGCACGGTTTCTTGGCCTGCACCAATTTCGGCAAATGTTCCGTAGATATTGTGGTTCATGTTAATGCGGAGAGCCTTATCTGAAATAGCCGGCTGCTGTTCTATAATTCTATCTCCCTCTAATACTAAATCTTCTGCAAAATATTCCATCTGTAAGCTTTTGAAACAAAGTAACAAATTCTATACAACAAAAAAAAAGATAAAGTGTACTTTTGTATAAAAAGGACTAGGTTTTGGAAATACGATTTTTAGGAACAGGAACTTCGCAGGGAGTACCAGTAATAGCAATTGATCATCCGGTGGGAAATAGTTTGGATAAACGCGATTATAGGTTGCGAACTTCGGCTTTGATAACGTGGGATGACTTAACCATTTTAATTGATTGCGGCCCCGATTTTAGACATCAAATGCTACAGGCAAAATGCAACCAGATTGATGCCATTCTCTTTACGCATGAACACGCCGATCACATTGCAGGATTGGATGAAATTCGCCCATTGACTTTTCTCTATGGGCCGATGCCTATTTATGCCTCAGATCGCGTGATGCAAGCCTTAGAGAAGCGTTATGAATACATTTTTACTACGGAGAATCGCTATCCTGGAGCACCTAGTGTCCAACAAAATATTATCACGCCGAATCAGACCTTTTACATCAAAGACAAGCCGATTATTCCGCTGTTGATTCAACATGGTGATTTGCCTATTTTTGGATTTAGATTGGACGATTTGGTCTATATTACCGACGCGAAATACATCGATGAAAGTGAAATAGAAAAAATAAAAGGATGCAAGATTTTGGTGGTTAATGCCTTGCGTATCAAAGAACATCCAACCCATTTCAACCTAGAGGAAGCATTGGCCTTTATTGAGAAAATCAATCCTTGTCATGCCTACTTGATTCATATTTCGCAAGATTTAGGTTTTTACGAAGAAGTGGAAAAGATATTGCCAAAAAATGTATCTTTGGCCTACGATGAACAACAAATAAAACTACCATAAACATGAGACATAAAGTCTTTTTCTACTTATTTGTTTTTTCAGTACTAATCATAGCGCTTTTATACAACACCAATCGCAATATGATGAAATCAGAAGAGAAAAGAATCGAAGTAGCCCACAAACGCATTGCGATTGTTCGAGATTCTCTGAAGTTAGTATCGAAAGAATTAAATGAAGCCAAGTATTTTTCTTTGGGATATAATGACGATGCCCAAGAGTATTTTGATTATAAAACGTTGGATCAAGACGTGGATAAAATTAGAGAAGAAATACTGGCCTTGAACCACATAGAAACGGGTAATCCACTAGTTCCTTATGGAGCGATGAATGGACAAAAATGTGTGATTAATAAAGTGCAATTTATTAATCATCGCTGGATTATAGCAGACTTTTATTCTGGAGCCATTCACGGCGAAGTATTGATTAAATACTTTTACAGCCCAGAAAAGCCAACGGACTTCTCAACGATAGAAACCGTATTGTATTCCACTCACTAAACAAAGAAGTATGCGACAAATTGGACTAGTACTAGGCGTGCTCTTATCTGTTAGTTTAGTTTCTTGTGATTTTATTCTCAAGGATAAGAATACAACGTCAGAACGAGAAAAAACAGTCATAACGGATGGTGGTACCACCGTTGTTGGAGAAGAGGATGGGTTTGGATGTGCGTATACAGCAGGATATCGCTATAGTTATCTATTAGCAGACTGTATTCGCGTGTTTGAACAAGGATTTCGATTGAATCCCATCGAAGACGAAGGAAGCTTAGAAAACGATTTAGAAAACAACGAAGTGAGCTGTTTTGTTCTCTTTGCTAAAGACGGAAAAGAAGCTGAGATTTTCTTGCCTCAACAAGAAAAAAGTATTGTGCTGGAAAGTGATAAGACGAATTCAATCTATTTCAAGGACGGTTGGCAACTCAATGCTGAAAAGGGAATGGTTTTGAAGTATAAAGATGAAATCAGATTCACAGCAGCTAAAACAATCGATTTACAGTTGATTCATTCCGATCAGACGATTGAAGGAGCGGAAGAGCTTTTTTAATTGAAATCAGGAAACAATCCAATAAGATAATGAAAAAAATAAAGAAACGGAATCAAGGTTGTACTTGGTTCCTTTTTTTTGCCTTTTTGTCCGTTATTTTCCACTTTTTGGATATTTTTTAATTTCCAACTAGTTGATTTGTAGTATTTTGGTTTTTTGAGGTGTAGATTTGTTCGGTAATCCTTTTGGATGATTGAGGTTTTATGCGGGTTGAAGGCCATTTTACCGAAGGTGACTCGAACGAAACCCAAACAAACCCCAAACAAAAGCTGACTTCTCATCGCCTCACCATCTATCTCATGGGTTTATATTTGTTTGAGTATTCGATGAATCTATACTGCGTTCCGATTTCACCCTCTCACCAATCTCACCATCTCATCTTCTCACCATTCACACCCTCTCATCACCTCACCATTCACACCAACCACTTCCCAGCATCATTTACAATCCCCTGTAGGTCGTTTAAGAACATCGAGGTATGGTAACCATCCGCGATGGCGTGATTGACGTAAATAGATAGGGGAATAAGGGTTTTTTCCTGTTCTTGGTAGTATTTACCAAAACGGATGATAGGTTTGAGGAAATCTGAGTCGTGAGAAGTATCTTGACTGATACTTTCAAAGCTAATCCAAGGCACACAAGAAATGGGAACAAAATTAGCAGGAAGTCCTGGTTTTACTTTGATTCCTTTTACGTTTTTATACTGTTCGATGTCTTGTGTAATGGCCTGATGAAAGGCTTGAAACTGGGGGTAGTAGTCGCTCCATAAATCAGAAAACGTATGGTCGTCTTCGTGAAATAAAGTGAATTGTGGCGTTAGAAAATTCCAAGTACCCAACTGATTTTCGTGTATACAAGTGCGCAAGGCCTCACTGTTGTTCAGGGCTCGCATGATAGCATAGAGAAAGGTTGGAAAGAATTTATACGTTGTTTCACGGTATACGGACATCAAGATGGTAATATCTATTTTGATGCTGATGGTATACTTTGTTTTCAATATGTTGCGGTAGTATTCATAGTAAGGTAAACGACTCCACGTTTCTTTATCAATCGGAGTGAATACAGCAGGTTGAATCATGCGTTACTTAGTGTAAAAAGGTTGATCTTGGTTGTAAAAATAATCGCTAAAATTTCCATTTTTCTCTAAGCGTATAATATCGACATACTCTTGCTTTTTGAGGTGTGGTTTACACAAATTCGAAATGACATCTGCAATTTCTTTAAACTCAGCAGCATTCTTTGTTTCACATTCCACGGCGAAGATATAATGTGGTTTTTGATCAATTCGCTCGTTGAACATCCAGCCTAAATAAGCCGATGAAATCGTTGGAATAGAGGTAAACGTTGTTTTTAAATCCGCCAATAAAGCTTGAGGCTCTGTTTCTGGTTTACCAATCAGTACCTCCATGTGGATGTGGGCAACATTATCTTTGACTACATTGAAAATCGATCCGTTGAGCATATCTGCAATTTCATTTGGAACGAGTTCCTTATACACCTTAGAAAAAGGATTGATGATGATGTGATGTCCCATTGCAAGTTCTAAAAATGATCGTCCATTGACTTTCATATAGCTCATTTCATCCTGAATGACTCCTTGGTCATAGATGTGTTTCGCATCCGTAAAGACCGGAATTTGTTGGTTTTCGAAGGTGATAATAGGGGCATTGGCATTGAAACTAGTGGCTTCATTATTGTCATTATAGCCTTTCTTAACCAATACGTAAATGTCGTTTTTTAGGAACTTTTCATAGAAAACAGCTCTATATTCTGGGATTGTACCTGCTTTTTCGATGATATCAGCCAAAGGTAGGTTTTTGTTTATAGTGGTTTCTGTTGATTGAGTCATAGTTTTTGTTTTGTCTTGTTCCTCAAACTTACAATTAATTCTACGGTATTTCTTTAAAATATTCTTAAAGATTTCAAAGGTTATCAACGACTGAAAGAGGAGGTTTAAAAACTGCAAATTTTGCTGATTTTTAATTTTCTAATTTGTTTTTGAGAATTTCTGGCTTTCTTCTATCTTTGGTGCACTATGAAACCAACAGTGAAAATTATCGAATGTCCTCGCGATGCAATGCAAGGCATTAAAATGTTTATTCCAACAGAAAAAAAAGTACAATACTTACAAGCGTTATTGCGTGTAGGTTTTGATACGATTGATTTTGGAAGTTTTGTATCAGCGAAAGCGATTCCGCAAATGCAAGATACAGCAGAAGTTTTGGCTCAATTGGATTTGAGTAAAACCCAAAGTAAATTATTGGCTATCATTGCGAACACAAGAGGCGCAGAAGAAGCATCTGTACATAAAGAAATTCAGTATTTAGGTTTTCCATTTTCTATTTCGGAAAACTTTCAAATGCGCAATACCCATAAAACGATTGCAGAATCTTTGGTAACCTTACAAGAGATTTTGGAAATTGCCAATAAAACAGACAAAGAGGTGGTTGCTTATTTGTCTATGGGATTTGGTAATCCGTATGGAGATCCGTGGAATGTGGATATCGTAGGGGAGTGGACCGAACGATTGGCGAAGATGGGGGTGCGTATTCTTTCTTTATCTGATACGGTAGGAAGTTCAACACCAGAGGTGATTGACTATTTGTATAGTAATTTGATTCCGGCTTATCCGTCGATTGAATTTGGTGCGCATTTGCATACCACTCCAGACTCGTGGTTTGAGAAGATTGATGCTGCTTATAAAGCGGGATGTTTGCGTTATGATGGAGCAATCAAAGGGTATGGAGGATGTCCGATGGCTAAAGATGACTTAACCGGTAATATGCCAACAGAAAAGATGTTGAGCTATTTTACTGCCAATAAGATAGATACTAATTTAAGTGCCATGTCTTTTGAGAGCGCATACAACGAAGCGTTAAAAGTTTTTAATTTTTACCACTAGGATTTTTTTAGCTGAATAAAAAAAACTAAATTTGCGTGCAATTCAACTACAATTGCACATGAAAGCACACACAACAAAAATCATCGGCCAAGGATTAACTTACGATGATGTTCTTTTAGTTCCAAATTATTCGGAAGTATTACCCCGAGAGGTAAGTTTAAAAACAAATTTTTCAAGAAATATTACGCTTAATGTTCCAATTGTATCTGCGGCGATGGATACGGTAACAGAAAGCGAAATGGCTATTGCTATTGCTCGTGAAGGAGGAATTGGAGTAATCCATAAGAATATGACGATTGAAGAGCAAGCGAAAGAAGTTCGCAAGGTAAAAAGAGCGGAGTCAGGTATGATTATCGATCCGGTTACTTTGCCCTTGACGGCTACAGTAGGCGACGCGAAAAAGGCAATGGCAGAATACAGCATTGGTGGTATTCCTGTTGTTGATGATTTAGGCGTTTTAAAAGGTATTATCACGAATAGAGATATGCGTTTCGAAAAAGAAAATGCAAAACCTATTACAGAGGTAATGACAAAAGACAACCTGGTTACTGCAGCAGAAGGAACTACTTTAGAGCAAGCAGAAGGTATTTTACAAGAAAATAAAATTGAAAAATTACCTGTAGTTAATGCCGAATACAAATTAGTAGGTTTAATTACATTCCGAGATATCACGAAATTAACGCTTAAGCCTAATGCGAATAAAGATCAATTTGGTCGTTTACGCGTAGCGGCAGCTTTAGGTGTTACACATGATACTGTGGAACGTGCAACGGCTTTAGTAAAAGCTGGAGTAGATGCTTTAATTATTGATACGGCTCACGGACATACACAAGGTGTTGTTGGAGTATTGAAAGAGGTGAAAAAAGCATTTCCAGAAATCGATGTAGTTGTAGGTAATATTGCTACGCCAGAGGCAGCTTTATACTTAGTAGAAGCAGGTGCTGATGCTGTAAAAGTTGGAATTGGGCCAGGGTCAATCTGTACAACACGCGTTGTAGCAGGAGTTGGATTCCCTCAGTTCTCGGCTATTATGGAAGTAGCAGCTGCATTAAAAGGAACAGGTGTTCCTGTAATTGGAGACGGTGGTTTACGCTATACAGGAGATATTCCTAAAGCAATTGGCGCTGGTGCTGATTGTGTTATGTTAGGGTCTATGTTAGCAGGAACAAAAGAATCTCCAGGAGAAACCATCATTTTTGAAGGAAGAAAATTCAAAGCATACCGCGGAATGGGATCTGTTGCAGCAATGAAACAAGGTTCAAAAGATCGTTATTTCCAAGATGTTGAGGATGATGTGAAAAAATTAGTTCCAGAAGGAATTGAAGGACGTGTTCCATACAAAGGAGAATTGAACGAAAGTATGTTACAATTTATCGGAGGATTACGCGCAGGTATGGGATACTGTGGTGCGAAAGATATTCCGACGTTACAAGAAGTAGCTCGTTTTGTGCAGTTAACTGCTTCAGGTATTGGAGAAAGTCACCCACATAATATTACGATTACAAAATCAGCTCCTAACTATTCAAGATAGGTAGAAGCGAACTAAATAATGAAAAGCTATAACCTTATCGTTATGGCTTTTTTGTGTGCAATAGAAAAAACGCCTCCATATAGTGGGGCGTTTTTTTATGGGGGGGGTGTGAGGTTGGTGAGGTGGTGAGATTGGTGAGGCGGTGTGAATGGTGAGGTTGGAGAAGGGGCTCTCTCCCTTGTGAAGTGCCTCATCGCCTCACCGTCCTGCGGAACTTTTCATCACACCCTCTCATCGCCTCACTAATCTCACCGCCTCATCGTCTCACCAAAAAAAAATCCCTACTTCGTTTCTTCCTGAAGCAGTTTTTGGATAAGTTCTTGTTGCTGTTGCATGCTTTCTTGCATGGATTTCATCATCTCCATCATGTTATCTGAGCTCATGTCATCTTCGAGTTCATCAGAAAATAAATCATTCAGCAATGGATTGCTTGTCGCGTTTTTAGTAGCAAATGCCGTGTTGGTTTGTGCAATTTCTAGGTATTTATAACCATCTGCATTTTCGTGTATTTTAACGGAGAAAGGGCGAATCCCTTGGGAATTGTATTCACTCTTTTTTTGAGATGTTCCTCGCTCATCGTTGAATTGGGTGGTTAGTCCAATAATTTCATTTTTAGCATTGCGTTTCACATTTGAAAATTTCAATTTGGCAATGTTTTCCGCATTGATTTCTTTTTGAATCATATCCAAATCACTAGCGGTCGTTTCTTTTGTTATTTCGTACGCTAAAGTTTTATTTTTTATTGTAACTTGTTCTTTCTCTTGAGCAAGTGTAGTAAATGAGGTAAAAAGTAAACCAAAGCTAAGGAGTGAAGCAAAAGTTGCCTTTTTCCAAGTCTGAGTACTTGTTGTTACAATTTTCATATTCTTCTTTTATTAGTTAATTAAATAGGTTTGTACCTGCTAAATTAAAATATTATTGCTTAAGGATGTTTTAAAAAAGAAAATCAACCTGTTAAAAAATATTCAAAATCATGAGACAATTACAGCATGAAACAGTTCGTATACCCAATGAAGTAGCACCTGCTATTTTAGCTGATTGTTATTGGGATCCAGCTATAGCAAAACACCCTCTTGTTATCTTTTGTCATGGCTATAAAGGGTTTAAAGACTGGGGAGCTTGGGATTTGGCGATGCAGACGTTGGCGAAGGCTGGATTTGCAGCAGTGAAGTTTAACTTTTCGCTCAATGGTACTTCCTTAGATCAACCTACCGAATTTGTTGATTTAGATGCTTTTGGTAGAAATACCTATACCCAAGAACAACGAGATTTAGCTCGAGTAATTGCCCATTATCAAGCGCAACCGTTTGTAGATGAAACGCAAGTATTCTTGATTGGACACAGTAGAGGAGGGGGAGCTGTATTATTGCAAACGTATTACAATGATCAAGTAACGGGAGCCATTTCTTGGGCGGGTGTAGCTGATTTTAAAAAGCGATTCCCACAACGAGATAACTTTGAACAGTGGAAAGAAAAGGGTGTTTTTTATAGCATGAATGGTCGTACCAAGCAACAAATGCCGCATTATTTTACTTTTTGGGAGGATTTTGTAGCTCATGAACAGGAATTAACCATACAATATGCAGCTCAAAATCTTAGAAAGCCAGTGTTGATCGTGAATGGAACAGCGGATGAGGCGGTTGGTGTGAAGGAGGCGGAGTTGTTGCATCTTTGGATTAAGGACTCGGAATTGTTTATTGTAGAAGGAGCCGATCACGTATTTGGGGCTAGACATCCACATACAGCAGAACAGCTACCCGATGACTTAGAGAAAGTAGTAAAGAAGACAATTGCTTTTATTCAACAGCAACTTGTCAAAGAATAAAAGAATTATCCTATAATTAATTGAAAGAATCAAGATGAATATTGCGTTTATACCTGCTTCAGAAGTGGATTGTGAGCAATTAACTCGGGTGGCAAAAATAGCCAAGCAACATTGGGGGTATACTGATGAATGGATGCAGTTGTGGGAAGACGATTTGACAATTACCTCTGCTAAATTTTCGAATCAAACCCTTGTGAAAGCACAAGTGGATGGGATTTTAGCTGGTTTTTATGTACTAGCGTATGAGGATGGTTTGGTGGAGCTAGATGGTTTGTGGATTTTACCTGAATATCACGGCAAGCGCATTGGAAAGGCCTTGTTTCATCATGCAGTTCATCAAGCAAGAGAAAAGGGATATTCATGCTTACAATTGTATGCTGATCCCTATGCTGATGGATTTTATCAAAAATTAGGTGGGCAAGTTATAGGACAGATTCCGACCAAAATAAAGGATCGTTACTTGAATATTTTCCAGTTTCAATTGGAAGAAATAGAAGGGGTAAAGTAATTGGGGTTTTTAGTTTTGGGTTGTATTAATACATGGATATTTCATCCAGTGAGATTAACTTATTTTGTACCGCATAGACGATTAAACCCACTACATTCTTTGCGCCTGTTTTGAGAAATAAGCTGTTCTTATGTCCTTCTACGGTTTTTAGTGAGATAAATAGCTGATCTGCAATCTCTTTTCCAGTTTTCTGTTGTGCAATGAGGTGAAGAACTTCTATTTCACGTTCTGTTAAGGCGATTTTTAAATCAGTCGTTAAGGGTTGATTTTTGACCAGCATTTGGTCTCTTAAGTGTTCAAATTGTGCAGGAAGTAGGTAAAAACCCTTGTTGTGTACTTCGTGAATCACTTCAATCAATGTGCTTGGCTTCATGTTTTTGGGCAAGAAAGCTGCAAATCCCGTTTTAACGATGAAGCTAATTAAGCTATCATTGTAATGGGAAGACAGCAGAATAACTGGCGTTTGGATGTCTAATGCACGCAAGCGCTTAAGTAGCTCTAATCCATCTGTATCTCCAATGCGATAATCGATGATGAAAAGATCGGGTAAAGCAGTCGCTTCCTGCATGGCTTCTAAAAATTCGGTACCAAAGTTGTACGTACCCTTCACTTCAATAGTAGGGTCTTGTTGTAAGAAATTAGATAATAAATCGGTGATGAGGGCTTCATCATCCAGGAGAATTACTTGTATGCTCATGAGATTGATTGTTGTGGCAATACAAACAAGAACACAGTTCCTGTGGACGATTGTTGTTTGTACTTTCCTGTTGCTTTTAATATAGTGGATCTGATTTGAATATTCTGTAAACCAAGCCCTTTGTGCTTCATTTTAGCTTGAAATCCTTTGCCGTTATCACGCAGAGAAAAAGCAATTGCTTTTTCGGATAAGCGCAGGTGAAATTCAATTTGGTTAGCTTGTGCGTGTTTGTGAATATTGCTAATCAATTCTTGGATGATACGCAAAAGGTGCATTTTCTGTTCTGCTGTTAATTCAACGGAAGCTCGTTTATCTAGATGAAACTTGATGGCGTAAAAGGCCTCCCATTGTTGAAATAAATCCTTGATTAGATTCTCAAGTGTTGCATAATCAAGCAAAGGCGGATTTAACCCGTGAGAAATGCGACGGGTCAGCTGTATGGTTTCTTGTATCTCATCCACCAATTGATTTTCACTTTGTCCTATTTGTGATTTTAGAAATAAGACATTCAATGCATTAATAACAGAATCGTGCAAATCACTACCTATCCGTTGCCTTTCTTTTTCTTGAATATCAACGGAGGATAGTTGTAATTTTTGAGAATGCTGTTGATTTAACTGTTGAATTTGATCTTCTGTATCAAGGTGTTTTTTATGGTTTAATTTTAAAAGAATAACAAAAGCAATACTAATGATTAGTATGAGTAAAAGGCCGATAATAAACCAAATTAGGATGGTATTTTCTCTTTGCCAGACGTCCTGCATAATACGTTTGTAATTAAAATGTAAAACAGTAAAGTGATAATAATATTAATAAACCATAATAAAAATTTGCTTTCCGATTTTCCATTGAGTAAAAGATTGAGCGGAAGGTAGTAAAGGCAAGTAAATGAGGCGTAAATGAGTAAAGCTGCATTGAAAATAAATAAAGATGGAAGGTATGTTTTCCATCTGTTTTTTAGTAGGGTGAAACAATAAAATAAGGCTAATAAAAGCAAAGACAAGGTAGAGACAAATCGCGTATACGACACTACTTGTTCTAGTTGATAAAAATTGATGGTGTTTAATTCATATATCAGACAAATAAAAGAGGGAATATTGATTAAGAAATAAAGTCTATTTGAGGTCATAAAATAATAAATAAGGGAGAACCACGCAAGTTCAACAACACCAAAAATGGGAATTAAAACTAAATTATTGTGATAGTTTTTTCCTAAAAATTCGCCTATAAAATGGAAACCTAAACTTGTCATTAGATAACCTAATAACGCAAGTTTTACTGCGTTAAAAGGCACTTTAGTTCCAGCATATAGGATGAGTATACCTAAAATGGCAGGTAATAAAGAAGTAATATAGGTCACGAAATCGAAAATGGTCATCCTCCCTTATGTACTAAATTTTCCACAAAAGCACCTGTTCGTATAGCGCAAATTGAGTTTGAACAAACGAAGGTTTAAATGGAGGAATAGGCTTACATGTATTCAGAAAGCTATCCATTTGATTAAGCTGAGTTAATATCAAATCAGGTTGATTGTTATTTGCTGCTAAATTCACTTGAATTGGAGTATTGTCTTCAAAATCCTCATTGGGAATCCAAAACATGTGGAAAAGATCAGGTGCTGATAAAATGCCGTCACGGATGGTCTTATCAGACCAATTGTTGATGCGATCTTCTGCCTCTGCTTTCAATACAGGACCTTTAATTGCTGCATTTAATTTTGTTCCAATACAGCTGTGTAGTTCACAAGGAATAGCCATTTCATCTGTAAATGATGAAGGTATGTCGAAAGAACTTGGTATAAAATGCATGTAAATGCTTTCTTCATAAAATCCCATATACACATGAATATCGTCTGTGTCTACAATACCTCTTAAAAAATAAAAGGTACTAAATCCCATATCTGCTATTTCAATTAATTCCTTGCGGTCAGAAGAGAAATTCGCCCAATTGATTATACTTTCGTATACCCAATGTAATTGTGTTGTTTTCTGTGAATCGTTCATAAAAATGGTTTTAATTTAAAATGTTTTAAATAAAATGTTTTTATAATAAGCGAATGATGATTTGAGATTGTGAATCAAATATAAGTGATTTTTTGTGATAATTTTAGGGTGGTTTTGGTAAAAAAATCTAAATCTATTTTTAATAGGCTGTTTTTTTTGTTAAAAAAATTTATTTTATATGAATAAAGTGAACTAAGTTTAATGTATTTAAATTAAACTATAATTTTATTTGTGTGAATTTTGATGTTAAATGTTAATAGAAAAAGAAAAAAATACTATACCAATAGGGTATAATTGTTCTTGGGATTTTGAGGTCGAAATGAAGTTGAAATAGCTATGTAATTAGGAAGTGGTTGATATTGAGATTGGTAGGGGGTGGAGCATTGCTTTTATAAATAAAGAAGGGAAAACCCTGTTTTTTAAAATAGGGGGTTTTCCATGGTATAAATTCGAAGACTAACGTATACTTTTGTTTCAGATGTAAAAGAGATAAGCGAAAATAAGATGATGAGCTAGTATAAGTATTGCTTATGCTAGAAATGAGAGTGTTTATATTTCAACGAATAAAAAGTCCCCACAACAATTTTTAATATCTTAAATTGAAAACGCTATAGTATTCTGCTAGAGCGTTTTTTTTATGTTTATAGGGTGGGAAAAAAATAATTTTTATATCCGTTTGTTGTAGATAAAATAAAAGCATAACTTTCTATTTCTCTATCACATCTATACTAATTGAATCAGTAATGAGAAAATACTATGTACCCGGAATGATTACCTTGTTCTTGTTGCCGATTTTAGGTTTTGTATATTTGAAAAATAGCCTTGCTGAGCGTGATTATAGAGGTATTGTGACTTCCATAGAAGATAAAGATGAATTTGGTTGTCAGGATGAATTATATCAACCTTTTAAAAACGTAGTGATGGAATCTTATTTCTTTCGTGGAGATTCTAACAAGGATAGACTTTCATTGAGTAAAGCAAAAGAAAAAATAGAAAAAATAGTTTTAGAAAAAGACGAAAATAGTGGTTTGGTTCTTCATTTTTCTTCTATTTCTTATGGAATGTATATTGAAATACTAGACCTTATGGTTACTAGTAGAGGAGAAACATTTGTTTATGCCGATAGTATTAAGTTTATCTATGATAGGAACTATGAACAAAAACAACAAGATTTAATGGAGTTAGAATTGTTTCATAAACAATTTAATTATGAAAATGGTGTAGAAGATAAGTCAGATGATAAAGTAGCTTTAGTCCTATATCGAATGGGAAATTATGTATACGCGATAGGATTTTTATTTTTAGTTCTTGTTTTTTGCTGTTTGTATGTGAGGTATATCGACAAAAAGCAATAGGTGATAAAGGCAAAAGGGGATAGGGGATAAAATTATGCGGTATTGTCAGAATGGAAAAAGATACTAATCTTTGTTTTAAGAATTTGAAACTAGCATGTAATGGATCAGATAAAGAGAAAAGGGTCGAAAACCATACAAAGTATTCCCCCTGAAATTTTAGAACAATTGAATCAAGGGAAAATAGAAACCGCTAATTTAGTGGAATGGTTGGCAATTGATATGGTGGAGCTGCTAACGACCTTGTTGAAAGAATGCGATAAAACATCTTATTTAGCACCAACATTACAAGCGTTAGAGGCATTAAAAAAGCCGACAATTACTTTAAAGAATGCCACTATAGGTCAAGCTTTATTAGCTGAAGCTACCAAAGCAGGTGATCAAGATCTTTTTGACTTTTTGAGTCAACATCCTGCGGATATGGCACGTTGCTGGGCTACGTATATGGTGGGGCATAATGCTGCTTTGAGTCCTACAGCTCAATTGAAGGCTATTCAGGTATTTGCTGCAGATACACATTTTGGGGTTCGCGAGACCGCCTGGATGGCAGTACGCCCAACTATTATTTCGAATCTTGATCTTAGTTTAGAACTACTCACACCGTGGACCTTGCATGCGGATGCGAATATTCGACGATTTGCAACGGAATCTACACGTCCTAGAGGGGTGTGGTGCGCTCATATTGATGTGCTAAAATCAACTCCCGAATTGGCTTTGCCAATTTTAGAAAACTTGCGTAATGACCCTGCTAAATATGTTCAGGATAGTGTTGGAAACTGGTTGAATGATGCCAGTAAAACCCAACCCGATTTTGTGCGAAATTTATGTGATACTTGGCTTGTAGAAAGCAATACAAAAGCTACGGCTTATATTGTGAAAAAAGCACTAAGAACGGTTAATGGTTGAAGGTTGTGAGGCGATGAGGGGGTGAGATTGGTGAGGTTTGTGCTTTGTGAGGTTTGTACTTTGTGAGGTTTGTGCTTTGTGAGGTTTGTACTTTGTGAGGTTTGTACTTTGTGAGGTTTGTACTTTGTGAGGTTTGTACTTTGTGAGGTTTGTACTTTGTGAGGTTTGTGCTTTGTACTTTGTGAGGTTTGTGCTTTGTGAGGTTTACTTGGCAATCTCATCATCTCGGGGCCAGTAATTCCGTTCATTCACTCCGCTCTGTATGCCCCCCTGACGAAGGAAGGGGCGCATCCGTTACTCAACGACAGTAATTCCGTTCAGTCACTCCGCTCTGTATGTCCTGACGAAGGAAGGGTCGCATCCGTTACTCAACGCCAGTAATTCCGTTCAGTATTAGGTGAGCGCGGGATGTGACCCTTCGTTGCCTCAGGGTGACATGCCGCACGTGATAAGCGGAATGTATTGTGTTTTTGTACTTTGTGAGGTTTACTTGGCACTCTCACCACCTCACCAATCTCACCACCTCACCCATACCCCCTAACTCCTAACCCAAATTACCCTATCTTTGCCTAATTAAATCAAAAAATCACTTTCACGTATGCAAGTAGCTATAGTTGGTGCAGGGATAGCGGGATTAACGCTGGCAATTGCTTTGAAAAAGGCGGGTATTTCATTTGTTGTGTATGAAGCTACTGCTCAAATTAAACCTGTGGGAGCGGGTATTGCGATTGCAAATAATGCGATGCAGGTCTATCGTCATTTGGGAATTGCGGATCAACTCAATGCGAAGGGAATTCGCATTTCTACCGTGATGCTGACGGATTTAGATTTACGTATTTTAGATCAAACGCCACTTGCTTTTTTTGAACAAAAATATCAACTAGCAAATATTGCGATTCACCGCAGTGCTTTGCATCGTGTTTTACTGGATGCGGTTGGAGAGGAGGACATTCAGCTCAATAAGCGTTTGCAACAAATTACGCAGCATACAGCTGGTGGGTATACGCTTCATTTTACTGATGAAACAGCGGTTGATCACGAGTTTGTGATTGGAACAGACGGTTTGCGATCGCAAGTACGACAGTGGTTATTTGGCGATTACCCTTTGCGGGATGCACATCAGGTGTGTTGGCGTGGGGTGCTGTCTTTTGACCTCCCTCAAGCCTATGAGCATGTGGCTGTAGAAAGTTGGGGAAAAGGAAAGCGAATGGGATTTGTTAAACTAACCAATCAACAGGTCTACTGGTATTTTCTAGTAGATGAAGAATTGTATCAAAAAGAAGCGCATTTAGAATCACATTTAGGTGAATGCCCTAGCTGGGTTAAACAAATGATTCAACAGACACCCAAAGAAACAATTCACCTGGATAAAATATACGACCTTAAACCCTTTGAAGGGTGGTATAAAGAAAAAGCCTGTCTGATTGGAGATGCTGCTCATGCTACAACGCCCAATTTAGGGCAAGGTGCTTGTCAAGCTATAGAGGATGTCTACGTCATTAGTAAACTCTTGGAAAAATATACGTTAGAGGAAGCCCTGCAACAATTTCCAGCTATTCGCCAAGCCAAAGCCCATGCAATTGTTAGAGAAAGTTGGGCTTTAGGAAAAGTGGCACAATGGAAAAATCCTTTTTTTGTTGCTTTGCGCAATATCTCTTTTCGCCTTTTACCCGCTTGGATGAAGAAGAAACAAATGAAAAAAATGTTCGAATTACATCAGGTATAAGGTTTCTGTTCGTTGAAATATCCATAAATTTAGGGGTAACACAAGCTGTTAATTATACTTATTTTTAGCACTAAATTAGGTTACAATATGAATTGGAATATTCAACAATTATTTTTAGCTGAGAAACTCTCTCCTGTATATGCGGATATTTTGCATTCATTTCGCCAATTTTATGTGATTCAGTTGTCCAATGGTGATGATGTGGAGTTTTATTCGGCAGATAAATTAGTAGAGCCTTTTAATCAAGGATTACAATTGCATCAAGCGATTTCACAGTTTTTCCTTGATAGTGCTGTACTGGCAAAAGATGAATAACGAATTTATATATCAATGAAAGAAGCATTAGAGATATATAAACCAATGAAAAATAAGCACTAGTAGACGATTATGCCAATTTATCACGGAAAATTTAGCAATAAAACAGGAACATATTCGGTAGCTGTATACAATGATTACCGTAGTTTTTACTTTCAAATCGGCGCATTTAAATTCCAAGGATTCGATTTAGATGCGTTTGAATTGTGCAATCCAGAAGATTTTACAACAACGGAGTTGGAACAGTTTGACCTTGTTACTCGTCAGGTTCGAGAAGAAGTATACCTAGATTTGACACAGTATCAGTTATCACTTCAAATTCCTCAAATTTTGATTGATAGCCAAACGGAGAAAGAAAAAGAAGTGATGATGGAACTTCATTTCGAATTGATGCATCAAGAAGAATACGCTCTTCTTACCTTTCAATTAGACGAGAAGAAGTATGAAGCTAAGCATAGTTTGATGGAATTGCTTTTAGACGATATACAACGTCAATTTGAAGGAAACTATCGATTTAAGAATTGTTATGGCTGTTTGTATGGCGATTATTCCGTTTATGGACAAGGATTTATGGGCCCTGTTTTGTGTTTTAGAAATCAAAAGGAAGCCTATTTAGAAGTACAAAATAAAAGCGACTATATGAAGTTAGAAAAGCAGGATGCTACACAGCAAGAACTCTTCTGCTGCGAGTCGTACGCTTGTAGAGATCGTGTTTTAGGCTATAGAGGAACTGTGTTATGAAATATAGTATAGTATTGTAACATAGATAAAAAAACAGCCCCTTTTAAATAAGGAGCTGTCGTTTTTTTATACTGCAGTTTGCTCATGTTTTTTGAGCTGTAATTTATTGCTAATGTATTCAAATACATTTAGTGCTTTGTCTAAGTGTTCTTTGGTATGTGTGGCCATCAAACTCATGCGGATGCGTGAATCTTTTAAGGATACCGCTGGGTACATGATGGGATTGGTATAAACGCCATTTTCAAGTAATAGTTTACCAACTTGGCTGTTTACATATACATCTCCGATTTTAACAGGAATAATCGCTGAATCTGTAGCACCAATTTCTAACCCAATGTCAAGTAATCCTTTTTTGTAGTATTCTACATTGCTCCAGAGTTGTTTTTGCCAGTGAGGCTCTTCATCAATCAGTTCAATTGCGCGAGTCACTCCAACGATGGCTGGAGTTGCTGCTGCAGAAAAAGCATATTGCCTCGATTGAAACTGAAGGTAGGAAATCAGATCCGGATTATTCGCTACAAGATAGCCTCCTACATTGGCAAAGGTTTTACTAAACGTTCCGGTAATAATATCCACTTGATCCAATACATCATGGTATTCCATGGCACCGCGCCCTGTTTTTCCTAATACCCCGATTCCATGTGCATCATCTACTAATAGCACACCACCATATTTTTTAGTGAGCTCAAGAATTTCTTTGAGTTTGGCTACATCGCCATCTTGGGAATACACGCCATCAATAATGACCATTTTAGTGCGGTAGGTGTGTTGAGAGGAAGCTAAAATACGCTCTAAGGCTTCTGTATTGTTGTGTAAGAATCGCTTGACAGTAGTGCCAGCAATTCCTTCATATACACTGGCATGAACCGCCATATCCACAATAGCAATGTCTTCTTTCTTCAACAAGCAAAGTAGAGATGCACTGTTTGACGTGTACCCTGTGGTATATACTATAGAAGAACCTTTTGGGCGCTTGAAAAAGGCAGAAATTTTATCTTCTAGTTCTTGGTGGTAATCTATATAACCACCAATCAAAGGAGAGGCTCCTGCTCCTGTACCGTATTTTTCTATGCCATTAATTACTGCTTTTTTGATTTCAGGATGTTGAGTAAATCCTAAATAATCGTTGCAAACAAAACTAATGTAATCTCCTCTTTTGATGTAACCATCTTCTTCTAATCCAATTTCAGGGCCACAGCCAGAAGTAGCTAGTAAGCGATAGTTCATGAATTCGTTTTCACGAAGGTAGTTGAGATATCCTTCGTGGGCGTTTGCTCTTTGGTAAATGTCTAGGTCGGGGATGTTTTCAAAATCTTTGAAACTTGCTTTAGTAAAGTCTATATTCATACCGTATTTATTAATAGGTTAACACCTATAAAAATAGATTAATTTCCTTTGTTGGAGAAATAATTTTGTCTTTTTAATCGCAAGCTGAAGGTTGTTTAAGGTGAGAGTGGTGTTGTATAATGATTTATTGCGATGTATTGTATTAGGGTAACGTGATCAAAAAAGAGTAGTAGTAAACAAAAAAGTGCACGATAAAAGTATAGAATAGGGTTGAAATCAAATTTTTAAAGTTTGAAATTGATGAAAACCAGTTATTTTATATCGATATCAAGTAGTCTGATAAAAAATGTTTGTGATTTATTTTGTCCGTTTTACCTGAAAAATGAGAGATTTAACTCTTTTTTTTGATGTTTTCGTTCGCTCCTAATGATTTCTCTTTCTGTTTAATAGCCTGAAATCATATTGTTAAATAGTTAATGTTAAGTGAATATTGTTTGAAAGTTGTTAGTATCTCGTTTAATTTGGTGTATACTTTTTAGTGTTACGGGGTATACACTGAAGAATGTTTTTTATCAACTATTATTTTGCCTTACTAACAAAATAAAAATTGAAAATAAAACAGACAGTATTATGAAAAAGAGCATAATTGCAGGAGCATTTGCGTTACTAACTTCTTTAGCAAGTGCACAAACAAAGATTAGCAGTACAAGTATTGCTGTTAATTTAGGAGGAGTGGTGTCTTTAGTTTATGACGATGCTTCCGTTTTAGGACTAAGAGACAGTCAATGGAAACAAATCAGAGCGTACCAACGGGATTATGAAAATCAATATAGTCATTGGGCGAGTTCTAGTCGCTACAATGAGTCAGAACTCAATCGAAAAAGAGATCAGCTGTATCGAGAAGTACGAATCAAAATAGGAGATATCCTGACCATTGAACAACAAGAGAAATGGAATGATAACGTATATGTATATACCCATTATCATCCGTATGATCACAAAAAAGACCACCATTACCACAAGAGTAATAAGTACAAAAACAAACACAAACACAAGAAAAAAAATAAACACAAACACGACCATTGTGATTAGTACTAGAAAACGCCTACTTGGCGTTTTTTTAAGTAACTAGGACTGGAAAAGCTATTGTGTGCAAATTTTTGCAGTTTCAAAGCCTTTCATGTTACGTACCATACTTCTTTGTCGTAATATCCCTTTTTTATTCGTTAATCGATACTTCTGTGAGAGGGAGGTACTTTTATATTTGTTAAAGTAACAGCGATAGGATATCACAGTTGCTCAATCATCCCATGTTATGGTTACCAAGTAACAGGAAGAAATAGAATAAATAAAGCCACATAAAAGATAAGAGAGTTAGTGGGGACTACTATACTAAAGGAGTTTAGTGTAAGCTTATCTTTACGGCTTTGCGGCCAAGTGGCTTTATTATTTAAATAAAAGAACAAAACAACAAGACAATTTTTTTAGTATAATCCTACTGTAGGATTTAAAATGAAACAGAAAATCCCTTCAAAAAGCACTCAAAACAACGAGTGCTTTTTGCATTGCACGATTTTAATGTAAACGTATTATAGATTTTAGGTAAAATAAGAAAAGATATTGCGCTTAGGTTTCAGCTTAAATGCAACATCGTATAAACAGACGAGGGGGGATGTTATTTCTTAGTTTTATTTTGATTTTATTTGTATTTTTTTTGTTAAAAATATTGAACGTTGTTTAGTGTAAATAATGTTTAATTTATATTTGTGGCATAAAATTGATTTTTTGTTTCTATTTTATTGGGTAATTTGATTTTTATTTACATAATGTTTTATGTTAATATGCGTGTATGTATAGTTTAAATTCAGTTTTATATCCTAGTATTATTTCAATTTTACTTTGTTTTGTTTTTTCAAATTAAAGCCTAAAAACAAGGGTTTAACGATGAAAGAAAGACAGTATTATGAAAATACCTTTAGAGCCGTTTATGCATCGGTCCTCTAGTAGACTTTATATAAATAGCGAAAATTTAGATAAAGTCTTGGAGCTAAGAAAAGATTTTATTTTTACCCCTCATGAGCTTAGTTTTTTTAGTATTCATTTGTTTACTGAAGGAGAAGGTATTTTAGATGTTGATTTTAGTCCAATAAAGGTAGTCGAAAAAGAAGTTTTAGTCCTTTTTAAAAATCAAGTGGTGGAGTGGAAAGAGCCCTTGAACTACAAGGCAAAGATTTTAATTTTTACAGAAGATTTTTTTTGTATTGATGAAATGCACTTTCAGTTTTTTTATACTTCAACTATATTCAAGCACTTAGGGAAATGTAAAAGTATTGCTATACACAATCACTTTGATGAACTAGTCTTGTTGTTTGATATCATAAACCAAGAATTAGAAAAACCTTATTATCCAAAGCAACAGTATGTGCTGAATAATTATTTGTTTAATATTTTGATTTTTTTGGAACGTGCATTGAATCAAAATGCCGTGGAAGAAAAGTTGACCGTATCGCATGAGAAATTGATTGTTGCTAAATTTAAAGATTTAGTCAATCGAAAACTGAATAAGAGTTACAGTGTCAAGATGTATGCAGAAGAGTTGAATTTAGGATTGAGAACCATTGAATATGCCTTTCAGAAAATTGAAAATACAACCCCTTATAAGTGGATTTGTAAGCGGATGGTTATGGAAATCAGTAGGTGTTTGTTGTATAAAGATCTTCCTGTCAATGTTATTTCGTATCAATTGGGTTTTAAAGAAGCCAATCATTTATCTGTTTTTTTTAAAAAGCAAACGGGGTTTACTCCATTGGAGTATAAAAGCAAGTATTCCAAAGAGTAGAGATTTCTAGTACCATATAAAATAAGCCTATTCTCATAAAAAGATAGGCTTATTGCTTGGCATTTATTGCTGTTGTAAAAAAGAAAAACGCTGTAGTAAGACTTCCTCACTTTCTTCGTGATCTGGGTCGTCAATACAACAATCCACAGGGCAAACTGCTGCGCATTGTGGTTCTCCAAAGTGACCTTTACATTCGGTACATTTACCTGGAACAATATAGTAGATATCATCCGCTATGCTATCTTGGAATTCATCTGCATCAATTTCTGTTCCATCGGGTAATGTTATATTTCCTCTTAGTGCGGTTCCTTCTTTGTAGCGCCAGTCATCTGATCCTTCGTATATTGCGTTATTTGGGCATTCTGGTTCACAGGCCCCGCAATTGATACATTGGTCCGTTATCATGGTTGCCATACTGCTATTGTTTTTTAGTGATGAGCTGTAAAAGGGTACGGAAGCGTTCTTGGTATTTTGGATTGATGGAACCGTTTTCCGTATAGAGTTCGCTTCGTTGAATGGCTACGCTATAAGGAGCAGGCCATGCTCTTAACGCTTTTGCAACGGCATCCATGGCATTGATTCCTTGCATAGCTTGAACACCATCTGCCCAGCATACCAAGCCCACTGTTTTTCCTGTTAAATACGGATTGGGAGATTTGGCACTGATTTCCAGCCAATCGAAGCAATTTTTCATTGCACCCGTCATACTTCCGTGATAAAGTGGCGTAAGCCAAAGGTGAATATCTGCTTCGCGAAACTGCAAATTCATTAGTTCTACTGCATTGGGTGTTCGCGTGGATGTAATATCAAAAAGAGGAATGCCTGATTCAGCTATTTTAAATACCGAAGTTTCGATTCCAAGGGTTGTGAGTTCATCACTTAAATATTGAGATAAGCGCTCAGAAGTAGAGTCTGCTCTTCGTTCCAAGGCGCCTGTAAAAATGAGGGCTTTCATGAGTTGAGGTATTATTTAAAAATTACTTTAGGCATTCCAATTTCCCCATAGAGTAGTGATTTTACAAGGGGTTTTAATTTTTTGGATGCCACCATATAAAGAGAAGGGGGGACTTCTGGATTAGCTCGTACCACTACTTTTTGGTTGTGATAGTCTGCCGTGTCTGCCTGTTGTACGTTAGATTCCCATAATTCAAGTTTAAGAGCATCGGGTGTACAAAACTTAAAAACAGTTGTTTCGCTGTATAATTTATCGGCAATAACCATATAGACCCATTGGGGAATAATCGCATCAACAGAGCAATAAACAGCTACTGCTTTATCGCGATAACAAGAAAAATCAACCTGAGCAACGGCAGTTCTAAATTCTTTTTCTTTGATAATCATTTCCATGTATAGCAGTGGTTTAAGATCAAATCCAACTACTTCGATGGAGGGTTCATACATCATGAGGTCGAAAGCAATGATGCCTGTAGCGGCTACTTTATTTACGATTGTATCTGTTGCCATGGGAATTGAGATTAAAAAGCAGCCTTGCGTATGACCACAAGGCTACTGGTGTTATTATAGATTTGCAAGTGCTGTAAGGTAGTGTTGCTCAACAAGCGACCAGTCCAATACAGACCAAAAAGCATCTAGATAATCTGCTCTTTTGTTTTGGTATTTAAGGTAGTACGCATGTTCCCATACATCAACACCTAAAATAGGGTATCCTTGGTTTGCCCCGTTGGTATCCATCAAGGGATTATCTTGATTTGGCGTTCCAGTAACCGCTAAGGTACCATCTGCTTTTACAAATAACCACGCCCATCCTGAACCGAATTGGCCCAATCCTACTTTTTTAATTTCTTCTTTTAAGCTTTCAAGACTTCCAAACGTTTGTACAATCACCTCCGCTAGTTTTCCTTTTGGTGCTAGTTGAGCAGTAGGAGATAGAATACTCCAGAACAAGGTATGGTTGAAATGACCTCCTCCGTTGTTTCTCACTGCTGGAGCATATGTACTGATGTTTCCTAAGATTTCTTCGATGCTCTTATTTTCATTCGGTGTTCCTGCAAGTGCATTATTTAAATTGTCCACATACGCTTGGTGATGCTTACTGTGGTGAATCGTCATTGTTTCTTGATCAAAATGTGGCTCTAATGCATCGTATGCATAAGCAAGAGCCGGTAAATTAAAATTACTCATGGTTTGTGTTTTGAATTAAACGCTAGAACAAAAGTAGTAGTAATTTTTAATTAAACAAGTTTTTACTTGTTTAATTAAAAATACAGCTGAAGGAGTTAATCTTCGGTAATTCAATTCATATAGGGGATCTGTACGTTACTGGAAAAAAAAGAATACCTTTGTTCGTGTAATAAAACAATATTTTATTTGGTAAATGAAAAAGAGTTCAACAGACCGAATTTTGATGCAATTGAAAATGCGAGGGGAAGTGATAGCCGCTGATCTTGCGGATCAATTGGAAATTACAAAAGAAGGCGCCCGCTTGCAACTACAGAAACTTTTGAAAGAAGGCTTGGTGTCCGCTGCGTTTAAAAGTGAGGGTGTTGGGCGACCAATTGCATATTATAGCCTTACGGATCAAGGGTTAGCTAAATTCCCAGATACACATGCCCAAGTTACAGTTGAAATGATTGAGGCTGTAAGGAAACTCTTCGGAGAGAATGCGTTGGATTTATTGATTGCAGATCGAGAAAAGAAAGTGTATCAACACTATGAAACGGTGATTGGTCAGCCAAATTCGATAGAGGAAGTACTAAATCGTTTAGTGAAAATACGAACGCAAGAAGGGTATATGGCGGAATGGCAAAAAGAGGAAGATGGCAGCTATATTTTTATAGAAAATCATTGTCCTATTTGTGCGGCTGCAACCGTGTGCCAAGGGTTTTGCCGCAGTGAGTTGAACAACTTTAGACAATTAATGGGAAGCGATTTTCAGGTTGAACGCATTCAATATATTATTTCAGGTGCTCATCGTTGTACATATCGAATCACAAAAAAATAATTTTCCTACCCAATTATTTCCAAATTCACATAAAGCCCTCTGTGTTTTTACCAAATTAAAGGTTCAATTGTCAATGAGATAGCGTAGCTTTAATTATCATTTAAAAGCACATACTATGCCGTGGAATCCAACCCAATACAACAAGTTTAAAGACGTTCGTTTTTTGCCTTTTTTCGATTTAAGTAAAGAGATTCAAGAAACGAGTATCCTAAAAGCGGTCGATTTAGGCTGTGGAACGGGAGAGCAAACCGCCCTATTAACGGAAAAATGGGAGCAGGCCCATTTTACAGGGATCGACTCTTCGGTAGAAATGCTTGCAAAAGCAGAACCCCTACAGTCTGAGAGGCTTACTTTTAAACAACAGACAATTGAAGAATTCGCTTCAACACCAGAGACTTGGGATTTAATTTTTAGCAATGCTGCCCTGCAATGGTCAGATAATCATGCCATATTATTTCCACAGCTGATTTCAAAATTGAATCCAGGCGGACAATTTGCTGTGCAAATGCCCTGTCAATCAGAAAATATACTCAACAAATTGCTGTATGAACTTGCAGATTCAGAACCTTTTAAAACGCAATTAAAAGGGTGGAATAGACCTTCTCCTGTTTTGAGTTTGGATGGTTATGCTCAAATTATGTTTGATCAAGGGTTGCGTCAATTAAACCTCTCTCAACGGGTTTATCCTATCATTGCGCCAGATCATCATACCTTGTTTGAATTTATTTCAGGTTCTGCTTTAATTCCTTATATGGAACGACTAAAAGAAGCGGATAAGACTGCTTTTACAACCGCTTTTCAGGCAAAAATAGCGCAAACTTTCACACAATTACCCGCTTTATACGCATTTAAGCGAATACTGTTGTATGGAATAAAAGAATGATGCAGCTACTAAGAGCATGTGGTTCTTTTGTATAAATAGAACGGAGGATTAAAACTTGGTATTCAACGGAATATTAAATCGGATGGAAGTCGTAAATCCTTTGATTGGGCGGTAATCTGTTTTATCCGCAAGAGGAAATCCATACCCCAAATCGATTTCAAAAAAGGTAAATAGCGAGAGTCCTACTTTTGGACTTACAGTATAAGGGGTGAGTTCAGCTCGACCAAAAAATCCAATATAATACATCTCTGAATAGTAGGTCGCAGCTAGTTCAGGAATAAGCGCGTACTTGTTTTGAATCCAAGTGAAGTTCGCTGTAGCATCTAGTTTGATGATATGATCGGTGTTGAAGCTAGATGCATAGTAAATCCCTGTTTTAAGGATGCTTCCCTTTTGATATTGATAACTAACGGAAGGTCCTATAAAATGCTCCTGGGCTTGAAGCTGCGCTGTATTGCATAAAAATAAAGCAAGTAGGAGTCCAATTATTTTTATTGTCTGCTGTTTGTTCGTGGTCATAGTAGAATAAAGAGATTTTGGTTTTATCTCTTGCTTTTTATTAAACGGTATAGTCAAAGGTTTTGTTGAGGTGTTCGAAATTAATTTCGCGTTGTAAGATCGCCTCAACTTCATCAAAAGTTGTGAGTCCTTCTGCTTCTTGTTTGCCACCATTAGGTAATTGATAGGTGTAAGTAACCAAATCTCTATTGTAGATTTCTTCTAATAGTTGGATTTGTCGATCGGTTAAATAAGGACGATGGGTGCGTAATTGCTGTTGTAAATTGCGCTTGATTTCCTCTTCTTCCTCTTCAAATACCATTGCATAATCGTCAATCTCTCGGGTTGCTTCTAGTAATTGTCTAAAAATAAAATCTTGTAAGTTCTTTGCCAGTACTTCTGCTTCACAATCATCATGAGGGAAGAAAGTAATGGGAATATCCTCTCCATTTTGCAAGTCATATTGAAAAACATATAAATCGCCTGCACCATTTTTTGCAAAAGGAATGAATTGGTACGAAGCTGCAATTTCATAAACCTCACGATCTTTTATTTCTGCAATCCCAGCCTTGTATGCAATGGGATCCCAAATTTCAATGTCCTCACCAAAAAGCAAGAGTGGAGGGTTTAATTTGAGTTTCGGAAAAGTAATTTCTGCCCAATGCATTCCCGTCGGACCTAAATCCAACATACCTTCAGCGTATAGTTTGGTATAGAGTTCCGGGTATTGGATTCCTAATTCTTGTTCAAGTTCACGTAATGCAGTCATAGGGAAGTATGGATTTATTTTTTTATGTTTTTCTAAAGGTAAAAGTACCCATTTGTTTAGATATAAACATCCCTAAAATTGGGGGTTTTCTTTTTTGTAAAGGAAGGAAGAAAAAGGTTTTAGGAGAAAATAAAACGTTATTTAAAATAATTCTAATTAATATTGGTTGCTGTTTTTGAATTTTTTATATTTGAAAGAAACGAAATACTTATGACTGTATCTACATATTATCAAAGAGGTTTATTGCTCTTATTTTCTTTTTTTCTACTTTCTTGTGGCGGACGTTCCATACCAGAGAAAGCACAAGCGGTGGACAATTTTGAAGTCGAGCGTTATTTGGGTACCTGGTATGAAATTGCGCGGTTTGACTTTTATTTTGAACGAGATCTAGACAGTACTACAGCGCAGTATAGTTTGACTGAAGATGGAAATGTCAAGGTGGTCAATCGTGGTTTTCACGTTAAGGACAACGAATGGCAACAAGCAGAAGGGGTTGCTAAATTTAGAGGAGATAAGAAGATCGCTGAACTTGAAGTTAGCTTTTTTGGTCCTATTTATTCCGGTTACAATGTAATAGCCTTAGATCCAGAATATCAATATGCGCTAGTTGCAGGGAAAAACCTAGATTATCTTTGGATATTGTCCCGAGAAAAAACCATACCAGAAGCAATTAAGCAGCAGTATCTCGCCTTGGCTCAAGAGGTAGGTTATGATATTTCTCGTTTCATTTGGGTTAACCACGACAAAGAAGATCAAGCATCTTCACCAAAAGAATCCCATCCATAAGGGCATCCATAAAGAAAAAGAGTGATGCAATAAAACAATTAAATTTCTCAGTAAAGTACAGTTTCGTACTAAAAAAACAAGTGTTATTTATCGAAAAATAAAAGTAATAAAACCAAAATGGCCAGCTATACCTATAGTTGGCCATTTTGGTTAAGATCTGTTGTATGATACTTAAACAGATAACAGCAGTAAGTTCATCTCGCTGATTCACAATATGTCGCATGTTAAGATTGTCTTAGGTTAACTTTATTTTTAATGTATATTAAAGTATAGAATAGTAGTTTATTTAGGTTAAATTCCGTTTAATTGGTCGTTATTTTTTAAAAATAAGTGGATATAAATATTTTTTTTAATTTAATTACTGAATATAGTATTGTTTATTTAAAAAAATAACAGAAATTAGATGTCTGTTAAATTGTTTTTTAATTATATTAAAATAAACTTAAAAGGTTAAAGATTTGTCCGAAGTAGGAACGTACATTTTTTTTAAAATAAACGAGTTAAGTTCATGTAATTTTAAAATGATAAAATAAAAGTATCAGTAAGAAAATGGGAAGTATTTAAGGGGAAAATACTTTTTTATGCTAGTAATGGCAAGCTCTTCTTGATGCAGCTATAACACCAATAAAGGAGAAATAAAATTGAATGTAGAATAAAAAATCTTTTTTGTTTAAATAAAAAATACATAAATATTTGATTTTTGGCATTGTATTTGGAGTGTTAACAGTATTAACGAAAATATCATGTTTTGTGTTTTTTATTTAAAATTAAACATAATCGAAATAAATAGTTGTTTATGAAAAAAAATGTACTTTCAGTCGCATTACTTATGATGTCTGGCTTCGCATTTGCCCAAGTGGGTATTGGAACTGCAAATCCAAATCCAGCGGCTTTATTAGATGTAGAAGCAAACGCAGGTAGTTTTAAAGGAGTTTTAATTCCTAGAATTCCTTTAGTATCAGCTACGAATAGTTCAAATATTAACGGGGGAAAAACACCAAATAGTCTCTTGGTATTCAATACTACAGAGAGTAATGAACTAAAACCAGGGTACTACTTCTGGTTCGATAAACAATGGGTTCGTTTAATTTCTTCAACGGATGATTTCTTAGAAGATTTAGCAGCCAATGAAGAATTAGCGGTTAACATACAGGAGCAAACCTTGTTTTTACGCGATTCTAAAAATCACACCGTTTCGGTTCCTTTAGCGGATGTTAATCTCGTAACGACACTTGAATCGAATGGTCAAGGAAAATATACCTATACCTCAGAAGATAATACTCAAACAGTCATTGATGTTACCGCTGATGTAATTAATAATATTAATGTAATCATCAATCAAGAAGAGGTCATTAATGAAATTGTTCAATCGATTACTCAAAATGCAAAAGCACTATCAGGTGATAGTATCATCGAAGTAGTTGGCGGAGAGCGAGCAGTGTTTACAGCAACTTCGTTAAGTATTAAACCTTCGAGTATTACCACGGCTAAAATTGCACCAGGCGGAAACAAACAACTGTTAGTAACGGATGAAAACGGAGTTGTAAAATGGGTAGATGTTTCGGATGAAGTGATTCAAGAAGCGTTTGAGTTTAACGAAAAAGTAACTTTGTTAGTGGATGGTGGCGATGGAACTTTTACGTATTACAACGAAAAAGGGATCGATGCCGATGGAAATGCTATTCCAGGGCAAGGCGTGAAGTTTGATGCGAATACCCTTCGCATTGATAAAACAGCGGATAATACGTATGCCTTTTACGATAAGTCCAACGCAACGACTCCTATTGCAGTGATTGACGTTGCAGGAAGTGTGATTGAAAACATCACAGAAATCTTAAACGATACAACGGTACAAAACGATATTTACCATTCCGTAGCGGCGCAAGGAAAAGCAGCGACTGCAGCGGATGGTTCTATTACAGTAACCAATGGAGATCAAGCGGTATTGAATGCGATGCAACTTTCGGTTGCCAATGCAGGAATTACCACGGCTAAAATTGCTCCGGGTGGAAATAAACAATTACTGATTACGGATGAAAACGGAGCTGTAAAATGGGTAGATGCTTCAGATGAAGTGATCCAAGAAGCGTTTGAATTCAATGAAAAAGTAACTTTGTTAGTGGATGGTGGCGATGGAACTTTTACGTACTACAACGAAAAAGGGATCGATGCCGATGGAAATGCCATTCCAGGACAAGGCGTGAAGTTTGATGCGAATACCCTTCGCATTGACAAAACAGCGGATAATACGTATGCTTTTTACGATAAGTCGAATGCTACGACTCCTATTGCAGTGATTGACGTTGCGGGAAGTGTGATTGAAAACATCACGGAAATCTTAAATGATACAACCGTACAAAACGATATTTACCATTCCGTAGCGGCGCAAGGAAAAGCTGCTACCGCTGCGGATGGCTCTATTACAGTAACCAATGGAGATCAAGCGGTATTGAATGCGATGCAACTTTCGGTTGCTAATGCAGGAATTACAACAGCTAAAATTGCTCCAGGTGGAAATAAACAACTGTTAGTTACGGATGAAAATGGTGCTGTAAAATGGGTAGATGTTTCAGATGAAGTGATTCAGGAAGCATTTGAATTCAATGAAAAAGTAACCTTATTAGTTGATGGTGGCGATGGAACTTTTACGTACTATAACGAAAAAGGAATCGATGCCGATGGAAATGCCATTCCAGGACAAGGCGTGAAATTTGATGCAAATACCTTGCAAATACGCGAAAGAACAGGTGTTCGTGAAAAGGGCATCTACGATTTTTACGATGGAGTAACAACAGCGGACAACCCATTGATGACCATCAGCACAAGAGCGAGTTCGATTGTTTTTGAAAATAATTCAGAAAACATCCCTGGAGATAATCTACAAGAAATTTTAGATACAATCATTCAGAAGATTGAAGTTGCCCAAGGCAGACCTTCAGATTTGAGAGGGAATGGTATCTTAGTGAATGGAGAAGCACAAGAGAGCAATGCGGTGTTGAAAGACATTACCTTATCGATTGCTGACAATGCCATTACAGAAGGTAAAATTGACGACGAAGCGATTAGTTCGTATAAATTAAAAACAGGAGCAGTTTCGCCAATTAAAATTGCGCCTGGTGATCATAAACAAGTGTTGATTACAGATGAAAATGGAGCTGTAAAATGGGTAGGTGCTTCGGATGAAATTATCAAAGAATTGGTAGAACACCACGAAGCATTAACTTTACTTGTGGATGAAGGAAATGGAACCTTTACCTATTACAATGAAAAGGGAATTGACGAAGATGGAGCTGTAATTCCAGGTATGGGAATGACGTTTGATGCTAACACCCTTCGCATTGAAAAAACAGCAGATAATTCGTATGCTTTTTACGATAAATCTGATGCAACAACCCCACTTGCTGTGATTGACGTTGCAGGAAGTGTGATTGAAAATATTACAGAAATCTTAAACGATACAACGGTACAAAACGATATTTACCATTCCGTAGCGGCACAAGGAAAAGCAGCGACTGCAGCAGATGGCTCGATTACGATAACCAACGGAGATCAAGCGGTATTGAATGCCATGCAGCTTTCAGTTGCTAATGCAGGAATTACAACAGCTAAAATTGCTCCAGGTGGAAACAAACAGTTATTAGTGACGGATGAAAACGGTACGGTAAAATGGGTAGATGCTTCAGATGAAGTGATCCAAGAAGCATTTGAATTCAACGAAAAAGTAACCTTATTAGTTGACGGTGGCGATGGAACTTTTACGTATTATAACGAAAAGGGAATTGATACTGATGGAAATGCTATTCCAGGGCAAGGCGTGAAATTTGACGCGAATACGCTTCGTATCGATAAAACAGCAGACAATACGTACGCCTTTTACGATAAGTCGAATGCAACAACTCCTATAGCAGTGATTGACGTTGCGGGAAGTGTGATTGAAAACATCACAGAAATCTTAAATGATACAACGGTACAAAACGATATTTACCATTCCGTAGCTGCACAAGGAAAAGCGGTAACTTCACCAAATGCTTCCATTGCAATTGGAGGAGCTGGAGATACGGCTGTATTGAATGCGATGGAATTAACTATTGCCAATGAAGGAGTGACGACTGAAACAATTAAAAATCAAGCGGTTACTACAGCTAAAATCAAACCAGGTTCAACGGGACAGTTTTTAGTAACGGGAGCTGATGGAACAGCACAGTGGATTAGCGCAACAGATGAACCAATCAAAGAAATCTTATCACTCAATCAAGCAGTAACTGAATTGATTGATAATCAAAATGGGACATTTACATATTTCAATGAGGATGACTATGATGCCAATGGAGATAAGAAACCAGGAGCATTGGGAACTACGTTCAATGCGAATACGCTTCGCGTAGAACAAAAAATGGATCCCGTGACGAATTTAGGTTCGGGAGTCTATGAATTTTATGACTTATCAAGTGATACACCAATTGCAACGATTGATGTAACAACGAATATCGTAGAGAATATCACGGAAATCTTAAACCAAGAAGAAGTGCAGAATCAAATTTTTGCTTCTGTAGCGGCTAAAGGGAAAAAGATACAAAGTACAGATGCTTCTATTGCTATTACCAATGGAAATAAAGCAGCGCTTCAAAATGTGACAATCAACATCCAACAAGATGGAGTAAAAGAAGGTCACATCCAGGATGGAGCAGTAACGGTAGCTAAAATTAATGCTACAGGAGTTGCACAAAATGCTATTTTAACTGCAGATGGATTGGGCAATGCATCTTTTGAAAGTATTGCTGATGCAGTAAAACCTGCGGCTCAAGGTGATTTAAAAGGAGAAGCTGGCGTAATTACCATTGCTGGTGGAGGTGAAAATGTGTTGTTTGGTGGTACGGATAAAGAAGTAACCGTAGGAATCAACGAAAGAGGAATCGCAGGAAAACACATTGGTATCAAAGCGGTAAAAGGCGAAAATATAGCGGATCAAACCATTACAGCAACTAAGCTAGCGGCGGACACAACAGACGCAGGTAAAGTAGCGACTGTAAATGCGGATGGATCGGTAAGTTATTTACCATTAACTTCTGCTGTTATTACAGATAAAGGAAATATTACCACAGATGGGGTAATCTTAGTAAATGATGGGGTAGGAAAAGTATTAAGCGATGTAACGTTCAGTATTGGAGAGCAAAGTATTCAAGCTGATCGATTAGATGCTACAGGAGCAGAAACTGGGGCAGTAGCAACAGTAAATGCGGATGGTACAGTGAGTTATAAACCATTAGAAGCCAATGCAATTGCCGAGAAAGGAAATATTACCACAGATGGTATTGTAGCAGTTGACAATGGAACGGGTAAAGTATTAGCCGATGTTAACTTGAGTATTACTAATCAATCGATTACAGCAACTCAATTGGCGGATGGTACAATTACCAATCAACAAATTGCAGCGAATACGATCACGGTAGATAAAATATCAGCAGGGAATGAACCACCAAAACGCGTGATGGTTATTGATGATCAAGGCGTAGTGAAATGGGGAGAGTTAGATGATATTGTAACAGATGCAGCAGGTAATTTAACTACAGATAATATTATTGAGTTAAAAGAAGGGGATGGAGTTAATTCTCTATTTAACGATGTGAAGTTAGGCATTAAGGATGGTAGTATTACCAACCAACAACTCGCCGATAAAACTATTGAAATTAGTAAGCTAAGTAATGCGGGATCTCAACCAGGCATGGTGATGGTAACCGATGCAAATGGCGGTTTCCACTATGTGGATAGAGAGAGCATTGTACAAGCAGGTGCAGATTTACAATTGGGCGATGAGCTAGAATTTTTAGATGGAAATGGAGTTTCTGCTGTATTGGCAGAAACCAAAATAGGAATTACAGACGGTGGAATTACAGAAGCAAAATTAGCGGATGGATCCGTTACTACAGCTAAGATCTCTGCGCTTGGTGCAGCCGAAAATGCAGTGTTAACAGCAGATGGTCAAGGGAATGTAACCTATAGAAAAATTAATGAAACTGCTTTTGAAGGAACAGAAGCAGATTTGAAATCGGATGGATCATTAACAATTCCAGCGGATAATAAAGCCGTATTAAAAGACTTAACTATTGGTATTGCAGCAGGAGGAGTTGATAATACGCATTTAGCCAATAAAGCAGTAACAACAGCTAAAATTGACGCTCAAACAGCAGCAAGTGGAGCAGTATTAACGTCGGATGGAGCAGGAAATGCAGTATTTAAAACATTGGGTGATGTAGCAGAAACACAAGGACATGCCGTGGCTTCTTCAGATCAATCATTGGCTATGACTGCTGGAAACAAAGCGGCATTACAAGCGTTGGATATCAAAGTAGCAGCAGGCGGAATTAAAAACGCACATCTTGCAGATGGAGCTGTAACGGAAGATAAAATTAGCACAACTAAAGGTGCTGGATTAGTTTTAACCTCAACAATAGAAGGAGGAGCTCAATTCCAACCGCTTGGAGAAGTGATTGGAAATGGGGGGAAAGCTATTATTGGAGCACCTGCTATTGATGTTACTGGTGGGGATCACGCAGCGTTAGCAGATGTAACCCTTGATGTGAAAAATGGAGGAATTACAGAGGAAAAACTGGCACAAAATTCAGTTTCAGCAGATAAAATCCAAGCGCAAGCTGTAAGTGCAGCTAAAATGATTGGGGATGGTGCTTTAAAATTATTAGGTACAGATCGTTCTGGAGCAGTAACGTGGTTAGATGCAGAAAGTGATATCTTACAAATAATCACTAGTTTAAATGAAACTACTACTATTGTAAGAGACAATGGAGACGGAACGTTTACTTATTTTAACGAAGCCGATATCGATCAAAATGGTGCGGTTAAACCAGATGCAACAGGAGTAAAATTCGACGCGAATACGTTAAAAATCGCACAAGATACTACAGGGGTATTCGTATTTACAGATAAAGCAAGTAATACACCTTTAGCAACTATTGATGTACGTGCGAAATCTATTGTATTTGAAGATAATTCCTCTCATCAGTATACCAATATTGAAGAAGCAATTAATCAAATCAACCAAAAAGTGGAAGTGCTTGAGCAACTTGAAATCGAGAAAGCAACTTTATCAGGAAATGGCATTTTAATTAATGGAAATACAAGTGTGGCGGATGCTGTATTTACACCTGTAACATTGACTATCGCCAATGAAGGAGTAACGACAGCTAAGATCAAAGGTGGTAATGCAAAGCAACTTTTAGTTACCAATGAGCAAGGAAAAGCAGAATGGGTAGATGCAACAGACTCCATTATTGAAGAAATTATTAGCACACAAGAAAAAGTAACAGTCTTACAAAATAACAACAATGGTACGTTTACTTATTTCAATGAAAATGATGTAAATGCAGCAGGAGAGGTAATTGGCGATGGTGTAACATTTGATGCAAATACGTTGCGTATTGAGGAAGACGAATCAGGTGTATTTACATTTTATAACAAAGCCTCGAATACTCCAATTGGAACAATTGACGTAGCAGGTACCGTAATCGAAAATATCACGGAAATCTTAAATGAGTCAACCGTTCAAAACGATATTTATACCACAGTAGCAGCGCAAGGAAAATTAGTACAAGGTGATGCAGCGATTCAGGTTACAGGAGGTGAAAAAGCAGCCTTAACGGAAATGACTTTATCGTTGAAAAACCAAGGAGTTACTGGGGAAAAGATTAAAAACCAAGCGATTACTGCGGATAAATTATATGCAGGAGAGAACAAAGAAAATCACGTACCTGTAGCACAAGCGGATGGATCTGTGATTTATCAACCGATGGCAGCCGTAGTTAGTGGACAAGCCTTGACATTAGATAGCTCTTTAGCAGCAACTGGTGATACATCAAAAGCTGTTTTACAACCGTTTAGCTTAAAGGTAAAAGAAGATGGAATCGGTACGAATCACATTCAAAACAAGTCTGTTACTGCAGCTAAGATTAATGCGACTGATATAGAAAGAGGTGCTGTGTTAACCGCTGATGGTTCTGGAAATGCAGCGTTTACAACGACAGATCAAGTTGTTGCTCCAGCAATGCAAGGAGACTTAGTAGGATCAGAGGGAATTATTGTTGAAGGGGGAGAAAACGTTTTATTTGGTACAGAAGAAACGAGTGTAGTTGTAAAAATCAATGACGGAGGAGTACTCGGAAGACATATTGCTCCAGAAACCATTAAAAATGGCAATATTGCCAATCAAACGATCCAAGCAGCGAAATTAACTGCCGGAACGGGAGGTGACAATAGAGTAGCGGTTGCCAATGCAGCAGGAGAAGTGGTATATCAAGCATTATCTTCAGCAGTTCTTACTGAGAAGGGAAATATTACCACAGATGAGGTTGTAACCGTAGATAATGGAGTAGGTAAAGTGTTAGGCGATGTTCATTTCGGAATCAAAGACAATTCAATCAAAGCAGGGAAACTACACGGTGGTAATGCACAAGCAGGATCAGTTGCGACTGTCGGATCTAATGGAGTTACAGTAACTTTTGAACCGTTAAAAGCGAGTCAATTGACAAGTAAAGGTACCATTTCAACGGATGGAGTGGTAACCGTAAATAATGGAGTGGATAAAGTCCTGGCAGACCTTAAATTGGGAATCAAAGACCAAGGAATTACCGCTACTCAATTAAAAGATGGCGCAGTAACCAACGCTAAAATTGCAGATCAAGTGATAACGGCTGATAAACTTTCTTCGGAAGGGATAACGGCACAAAGTGTCCTACTAAGTGGAGAAAATGGTGAAGTTACTTGGGGTGAGTTAGGAGAAATCGTTGATTTAACAGCGGGTAATTTAACGACAGATACTATCATTCAAATGTCTACTAATGGAGAAAAAACGTTGTTGAAAGATATTCATTTGAGTGTAGCGAATAACAGTATCACAAAAGATAAATTAAGTAGTGCAAGTCAAGCGCGTGATTTTATCTTAGTTACTGACGGACAAGGTGGATTCGATTATGTATTGAAAGAAGCTGTTCAGGCAGGAGGAGAAGATTTAAGCTTAGGTAGTGCTTTAGTATTTACAGATGATACAGATGGTTTAAATGCGGTATTAGCACCAACAAAAATTGACCTTGCAGATGGTGGGGTACAAGGAGTAAAACTGGCTGCTGGTGCAGTAACAGTTGATAAAATAGCTGCGGGATCAGCAGCAGCTAATACGGTGTTAACTGCTACAGGAACTAATGGTACAGTAGAATTTAAAGCCTTGAGTAATACAGCTTTTGAAGGAGAAGGAAAAGATCTTACTGCAGATCATTCAATTACAGTAACGGCTAATAACAAAGCTTTATTAGCAGAAACAACCATTGCGGTTGCTGAAGGTGGAATTGAAACAAAACACATCAAAGATCAAGCAATTACGACACAAAAAATAACGTCAGTTGTAGGAGACCATAACGCAACTAGTGGTACGGTATTAACAGCAGATGGTGCTGGAAATGTAAAGTTCCAATCGTTTGAAGCTGTGGCGACTACGCAAGGGAAGCCGATTACTTCGGATACTTCCTTGACGATTGCAACAAACAATGCTGCGTTACAAAACGTAAACATTAAAGTAGCAGAAGGTGGAATTAAAACGGCACATATCGCTGCGAGAAATGTAACAGAAGATAAAATTGCATCCTCAGAAAAAGCAAGAGGTCTTGTATTGACCACGGATGGACAAGGTGGTGCAGCTTTTGAAAGCTTAGAATCTGTAGTGGGATCAAGTGGTAAAGCACTACAGTCTGGAACTGGTATTTCTATAACAGGAGCTGGTGCAAATCAAGCGTTGTTAAAAGATGCAAAAGTATCGATTGCTGATGGTGGAGTAGGGACAGGACAATTAGGAGCTAATGTAGTTACAACAGCCAAAATGAGTTCTAAAACAGGGAATACCTCAGCTACCGCAGGACATGTATTAACAGCAGATGGCAATGGTAATGTAAGTTTTGCAGCTCCTGCAGGAGTATCTAGAGGAGAATTGAAAGGATCAACTTCTATTGATGTTGCCAATGGGCAAGGAGCAGTTTTACACAATGCAACGCTTAGTCTTAAAAATAATGGAGTTAAAACAGGGCATATTGAAAACGATGCTATAACATCGGTTAAGATTATGGATGATGCTATTACCAATGAAAAAATTTCTGAAGGTGCAGTAACTGAACGAAAAATTGGAGGTAATGCAGTAACCGAATCAAAAATTGCAGGTGGTGCTGTAGTAGAAGCAAAACTTGCTAATGAAGCGGTAGCGACAAGTAAAATCAAAGATGCAGCAGTAACCAAAGCGAAAATTAGTGCAGCTGGAGAAACAGTTGGTCATGTATTGACGGTTGAAGCCAATGGAAAAGTAGCCTTTAAAGCTCCAACAGGACAGGATGTAACCAAAGGTAATTTAACGGGAAGCCCTATTATCAAAGTTTCTGAAGGTACAGATGCTGTATTGAAAAACGTAGCATTGGATGTGAATGAACACAGTATTGAAGGAAGACACATCAAATATGCGACAATTGGAAGCGATGAATTAGCAGGCGGAGCAGTAGGAACAGAGGAATTACAAAATGATGCTGTAACAGAGGAAAAACTAGCAGATCAAGCAGTTACTTCTGATAAAATAGCGGTGAAAGCAGTGGGAACAGATGAATTAGCAGATGATGCAGTGACTTTTGACAAATTAGCGCGTAATTCGGTTGGTTTTCAAGTTATCCAAGATTATAGTGTAACCCCTTCCAAAATAGCTACAGAAGAACTAGAAGAAGAGTATGCAGAAGAAGGATTAGTCCTAACATCAAAAGGAGATGGTTCAGCTGAATTTAGACGTCCATCAGGTGGAGGTGCAGGGTTCTTTTATGCGCCGTCTTTTGTGGTAGAAATTGAGCCAGGTGCAGAAGGATTGAAAGATGTATATGAAATTTATTATGAGCAATTTAGCAATGCTATTGGTTCTAGAACTGGTGCAAGATTGAATATATACGATCGCGAAGAGTTAGATTTCTTTATCGTGTACTATGATGATGAGGTATTCGAAGAGGTGGATATTGATGAGGATGGAGATTTGACTTATAAAACGAAGAGAAATCCAAATGTGACTGCTAAAACTTATTTTAATGTAGTGATGCAGTTGAAATAAGCGAAGAGGTAACAAAGTAACTTGTCTTACGAGAGACAAGTTACTTCTCAATGTGAATTGACGTGATGCTTTCTGTAAAAAAGAATTTGATACAGCAAGAACACCCTTTTTTATTGCAAATAAAAGAAAGAAAATGAGAAACAAGATACTACTACTATTCATTGGTTTATGTGCAAATCTACTATGGGGGCAAACGAAGGATCGACCTTTTCCCTATCGTGTAGTATTGACAGAGACTTATGCACCAGATGAAATAGAAGAACATATTGGTGAAAATGCTCCTACAGGAAGTAGCCGTTATACAGAATACGGGCTTGTCTTGACTGAAGATCAAGACGAGTTTGCTTTTAGTGGATTTTATTTGAAGGATATTGAATTTCCATCGAATCACGGAATTATTGTAGAATTTAAATATGCAATGTATGATGGGAAAAAATATTTTGGAACGTATGGAGATGGGATGAGTATGTTTTTATTCGATGGAGATAAAGACTTTGAAATTGGAGCCGCAGGGGCTGGGTTAGGTTATGCATACAATAATGGAGATGATACAGCGGGATTAAATGGGGCTTATTTAGGGATTGGACTGGATGTTTTTGGAGGATTTAGAGAACGCGCTGTATCCTCTGGTGAAAAAAGGGAAGGAATCGACGGATTGACATATAAGTATGATGATCATATTACGTTGCGTGGTGGACAATTTAAAAATGATCGCTATAAAGGATATCCTGTTTTGGGTACAGAACAAGTGGCTTATGGTAATGAAGGCTATCCTGGTGTGGCAAGAGCAATATTAGATTATGATACTGGTGATTATGAGACAAGTACGTATAGTAATCCTGGGGGAATGAGTGATTTAAGAACATTGAAATACGATGGTTGGGCTCCTTATTACAATACAGTAACTGCTACTTTAATTCCTGTGAATAATGGAGAGGATGGAATGCTAGTTAGTGTCAAAGTCAAACAAGATAAGTTTTATGGATATAAGAACCCTTTTACTGATTTTTACTATCCAAATTCTTTTAAAACGAGAGATCAAAACGGAAATGTTTATACGTTTCAAACCAAGGTTCCAGATGTCTTTAAGGTTGGTTTCGCTGCGAGTACAGGCGGGGCAACACAAACCCAAATGATCAAGGAAGTAATCGTGGATTTGCCTTATGCGCCAATTACGGTAGATCGTGAAGTTGTAGTTTGTTCCACTCCTGCAACTGATTTTGAAAATTATGTTGTGATAGAAAAACTTCTTTCTAATTCTACTTTTTATCAAGGAACTATCGATGATCCAGATTCTAGAGAAGGGCAGTATAATGCAGATTTAAGTACACTGCGTTTTGAAGATGAAGATGGTTTTGATATCACTACTTCAAAGCGACAGGATGGTCTTCTTATGATACTTGAGTATGAAGAACCAGGGGTTGGCTTGTGGGAAATGTATTACCGTCATGATAGTACTTTTAGACCCGATGTAACCTTTTATTTCACTCCAGAACGAAATGATTTAGAAGATGGAGAGTATAGTGTGTACTATTCTGTAAAAGCGAAAGAAGATGGAAGTGGTGGACCGTTTGCAGAAGATATATACCGAAGTAGACCAACTAAAGTTACTGCGATAATGAAATCGTGTTCAACTACTGTTAATCCTAATTTACCCATTAAAGTAAAAATGGAAGAAGAAGAAGAAGATTAATACTATAAAAAAAGCTCCAAATTTTGGAGCTTTTTTTATATAACGTAAGTCGTTTTTATTTTTTTAATGCCCATATCGAGCCATTCTTGGTTGTCGCCTGTACTAAGATACCGTCTGTTGCGAGTTGAGTTAAATGTTGTTCACTTTCTACTCTTGGCATTCCTGACAATTCAGCAAATTCTTTGGCTGTGAGTGTTGGATATACACCAAATAAATATTCCCAAGTCTTGGCATAATGTAATTTTTGTACTTGTGGATTCAGGGTTAAGAGGGCTGTTTCATAAAAAGGATACGGTTTTGTACCATATACTAATTCCCTTGTTTCAGCACATTCAAAAAACAGGGTTGGAAATCCGCGTACTCCATAGGTTCGCGCTAGTTGCAAATCCTCTTCAAATAGGGCTCTTGCTTTTCCTTCATAGTCTGCTTTGAGTTGGATAGGATCTAAGCCTACTTGCTTTGCCGCGGCTTCTAGGTGCTCCCATTTGGCAATGTTTTTCTTTTCTAAGAAGACCATTTCCCGAACGACGCGTAAAAAGGCAATGGCTTTGTTTTCGTTCTTGTTTTTGTCTTGAATTTGTGCGGCTTTAAAAGCAATAGACGAAGGATAGGAAGAACTCAGCGGATCTTCTAGCCATACATCTCCATCAATTGGCATATCATAGTGCAGACTGACCTCATCCCAATGCTGTGCAACATCGGCGGGTTTGCTGATTCCACCACTATTGTAGTTCCAATCGGGGAGGAGCCCGCCCATGCGGTATTCGATCTCAATAGCTGGCCCATATTCCAATTTCAATTTGCGCAGTTGAGGTTCAATCCCCCAACAAGAAGAACAAATCGGGTCGGTAAAATACACTACTTTAATTTTTTCGCCTTGTATAGATGCGTTTTTTATGGTTTGTTGTTCTGTTTGTGTGGTGGAGGTTTCACACATACCCGTTTCGATATCACACAAAAGTGGGTTGTTTGTTTTATTGTCATTCATAATTTTAGTATTTGTTTGTTTTAGTCACTATAAGCAATAATAGAGAAAGCGAAAAGGAGTAAATTTTACTTGTTGTTTTAATTTCCTATAGCGAGCTGCAATTTGTTGATTGTTGTCTGTTGTCCAGCATTAATTTACTTCCAATTGATACCTAAACAGTAGTCAAAATCGATAAGTACTCCTTTCTATATGCTGTATTTGACAGTTATTACACAAAGATAAGATAACTTAAGTGGTTGAAGAACATAGGTTTCTAATTGGAAACTACTTACTTGTTGGTAAGTGGTAGCTTTGGTAGTGCATTATTTGCTTTTGCAAGTGATCGCGTTGAAATGAAAGTAAAAGAGGAGAACCTTTTGGGAACTCCTCTTTTTTAGAATTAATAGGTAAAAGTAAGTGATACGGTATAGTATCTACCATTTCCTCTGGCATACTCTGCATCTCTGGCGGTTAACATAGAAGCACTAGTGTAATAGGTTTTATTCAACAGGTTCTCAATACCAAGTGATAGTTGTATGTTTTTGTTATATTGATAAGCTGTGTGAAAGTTGAACAAATCAATAGCAGCCACTCTACCTTCCCCTTCTTTGTAGGTGAGTACTCCTTCTTTGTTGGGCATAGGCGTAAAGCAATCCCGTTTAGCCGTATGAGTATAGTATAAATTAAATACAAAGTTTTGAATAGGCGTTATAGAAGTAAATAAGCTAAGTTTTGGTGCTGCAATAGACAAACCACTCATATACGTATCGTAGCTTGAGCTGTTGTCTAATTTCAATTTTCCTTCATAGCTTGAAAAACTACCTCCTACAGTCGCCCAGTTTACTGGTTTTCCATCAAAACTTAGTTCAATTCCTTGAATGCGTTGTGGACTTCGAACTACTTTCCAGAAACCACCTTCTCCTGCTTGTAAATCACTTCCTAGTTTAGCAGTTGACAAAAAATAAGCGGCTTTAAAGTTCCAATTATTTCCGATTTTACTTGTAAAACCTACTTCGTAGTTATTCGTTACTACAGGATCGGTTGCGATTTTGGAGACAACATCGTCATTTGCATCCCTTAAAATACGTCCAAGATCGTAGATCGACATCCCTTGAGAAAAGGAAATATAGGGATTAAATTCGCGTGTAACAGTGTAAAGAAGGGCTGCATTAAACGAAATATTGTCGTAGTTTAAGGTTCCTCCTTTAACCGCTATGCCTTGCTGATTTTGTTTTGGTGGTATCGTTTTGTAATCGGGTACTTTTACCTGTATATGATCATAGCGAATCCCTGCTTTGAACATTAGATTGTTGTAAAATGTGGTGCGCGTTTGTAGATACAGTGCACTATTATATGCTTTTAACTCAGGAACCCATAATCGACCGTCTACCAAGGGTTGACTTGTTTTATCTACTAAGTAATCTCCACCTGCGATATAGCTTGTTTTAATATCCTCCGTAAAATTTATTTTTGATAAGATACTGAGCCTTGCGCCTAATTTTTCTGCTTTAATCGTAGCTTGCCCTCCTGTTTCTTCCCATCTAGGAGATTTGGGGTTATGTGGTCTATAATCAAAGAGTGTATAGAGTTTTTGTCCAAATAGAGCGGCTTCTACATCAGTGTTGGTCCATATTTCTTTACTTGTGTAAGTAAGATAAGCATTGTGGTTGTATTTTGTTCCTTCATTTTTTGCAGCAGGGTCTTTCTTTCCAATGGTGCCTATTTGGGGAGTGTGTAAATATTTTCCTCCAGTACCTATCAAGTCTGTATCTTGAAGTGCATTATAGAAGTTGTACATGAGTTCAATTCGGTTATTGGCGTTGAGGTTATAACCGATTTTAGTTAACAAATTCTGTGTGGTGACTTCCCCTAAACCATATCGAGGAGAAATGTATTGCCCTTCACCATCTACTGATCTTCCTGATTTGATTATACCAGCGTGGATTAAATAGTCAACGTCGCCGATCGTTCCGCTAAATTGTTGGTTTAGTTTATAGCCATTTGTGTTCTTACCTTTGGAGATAAAGGCATCCGTTAAAGCAAGAGAGGTACTCCCACTAAAGACTTTACCCTGAACTCCTTTCTTGGTGATAAAGTTGACTATACCACCAGCGCCTCCACTTCCATATAAGGAAGTAGCACCTTCGATAACCTCGATACGCGAGAGAGCATATGGACTAATTGTGCGTAAATCTCTATCCGTATTGCGCAAAGGAGTACTCTGAGGAATACCATCGATGAGTACGAGTATTTGCCTTCCTCTTAAGGTTTGACTTCTATTGCTGGTCGTGTTAGAACTCAATCCAATAGAAGGAATGGCTAAGCCTAGTATCACAGACATGTCTGAATTAAATTGAGCGTAGCTTTCAATCTCTTTTTGGGTGATAACAATTACGGAACTAGCGCTATTTCGATTGATTTCGGGAAGACGAGTAGTCGATACAATAACCTCTTCTAACTGGGTATCTTCTTGTTGTTCTGATGTGATGATTTCTTGTGATAACGAAGAATAGGAAATAATTGATGCGAGGAGTAAAATGTAATACTTCATGTTCATAGGTCTTATTTTGATAAAATTTTCAGTCGCAAAAATAAATAAATAGCTATTTATTTGGAATGATTCTATTTAGTTTTTTAAAAAAAAATAATAAATAAAAACAAATAATTTTACCGTTTTTTATAGTAAAAAAACAATTAATTTATATGTTATAAATAAATATAGCAATATGATGTGGCGTAAATGATGAACTGAATGAAAAAGGAGAATCCTTTGCTCTTAAAATATTGTTTAAAATTATATTGTGCACAATATAATAACGTATCTTTGCTTTATATTTTAAGTCAGATTCTAATGATTGATTCCTTATCACTTGAAAACCAGGTTTGTTTTCCTATTTATGCTTTAGCAAGAGAGATTGTCCATCACTATCGTCCTTTTTTGGATGATTTGGGAATTACCTATCCGCAATATTTGGTCTTACTGGTTTTGTGGAAAGAACGCGAACAAACGGTGGGACAGCTTGGAGATAAAGTGTTTTTGGATAGTGGAACACTCACGCCTCTCTTGAAGCGCATGGAGCAAAAGGGAATGGTAGAAAGAAAGCGAAACCCTCAAGATGAGCGTGTAGTAAACATATCGTTAACGGAAAAAGGACTTGCTTTAGAAGAGCAGGCAAAGGATATTCCGCAGAAACTTATGGAGTCCATGCAAGTTTCGGAAGAAGAGGTTTTAGAACTGAAAAATAGTGTAATGAAAATTTTAAATAAACAAAAATAAGAGCCATGTCATTGATAGAAAATTTGAAATGGAGACATGCTGTAAAAGCGTATGACTCTACAAAAAAAGTAAGTGAAGAACAAGTAGATAAAATTATAGAAGCAGCTCGGTTGGCACCAACTTCTTCAGGGCTTCAGCCTTTTAAATTACTGGTGGTACGCGATCAAGCGATCAAAGAAAAATTAGCAGAAGGAGCATTAAATCCCGATTGTATGCGCGATTGTTCTCACGTGTTAATTTTTGCTGCTTGGGATCAATACACCGAAGATCGAATTGATACGGTATATGATTTTACGACAGATCAACGCAATCTACCACGAGGGAGATTTAGCAGTTATACAGATAAATTAAAACAGATGTATCTGAATCAACCTAGTGAAGCCAACTTTGCTCACGCAGCTCGTCAGACGTATATTGCTTTAGGACTTGCATTAGCTCAAGCGGCTGAGTTAAGAGTAGATTCTACGCCAGCGGAAGGATTTAGCAATGAAGTAGTTGATCGTGTTTTAGGATTGAAAGAACTAGGTTTAAAAAGTGTGTCTTTGATGTATATAGGATATGCCGATTCGGCGAATGATTGGATTGCACCTATGAAAAAAGTAAGGATTCCTAAAGAAGAATTTGTCTTGGAATTTTAAAAATATAAAACCCAACTTCATCAAGTTGGGTTTTCTTTTGCCTTAGTGATTTTGATTCAACTTCTTTCTTGTCATTTACTTTCATTGGATCAATTCAAGATGCTATTGGCATCTATTTTTACCCATTTTGGAATACTTTATATTGAACCCTTTTTTACATTCGTTAGTCTAAACCTTGTTACTTTCAGTTAATTCGAATATTTACATTCGAATTGGAGTTTTACTAGCGTTTATTCGTCTGTCAAATAGCAGTTCCAACTTTGTTAATTGTTTGTTAAATAGACCGTAAACATGGACTTTGGATTTGTTTTTAACTCTTGATTTGAGAGATGTCTTTATTTGTTAATTAATGTTAATTATAGTTAAATTTTGTTTAATAATTATTAGAAGTTTACAAAAGGTCATGGGTTCGTGGAATCACGTATTGAGATTTTTATAAGCTGTTTTATTTGCTGTATGTATTTTATTTTAAATGAAAAATAAGGAATCTTATAAAAAGAGAATTGCTTTGTTATTTATTTAATTTGAAATTGTTTTGACCTTTTGATACTTAGTATTTTATTGATTGAATTGGAAGGTTTTAAAAGCTAACTTTGTACTTTTTAATAACTATTTCATAGATGTTATGGTTAATTTTTGAGAATTAAATAATTTGATAAAAGAAAAATAAGATTAGTTGTAGTGCAATTAATTAGCAAATGTTATAAAAATAAATGAAAAGAAAAGTACAAAAATTACTGTTTAGTTTAGCCTTGGCCTTTTGTGTGCAATTTGGTGACAGTTATGCACAAGAAAGAGATTTAAGCGTTGTATTTACGCCTGTTAAATCTACCATGCTTACCAAAGAGTTGTTGCAAGAGCAAGAACAATTGGAATTGGAGAAGATTAAAGATTTAGATGAGGCAGCACTAGAAGAGTTGTATCAAGACTTACCTGATCGACCTTTAGATGGTATGCAAAGTAGAACGATGACGTATGAAACGCAAAAAGCGTGTAGAGGAGTTGAGAGAGAGTATAAAATAGATCTTCGATTTGTCTCACAAGATGCGACAAAATCGTATTGGGATTTTGGTGATGGTAAACCAAAAAAAATGGTTCCAATATCTCCTTTTGCGGGAACACTAGAAACGACTTATTCATATACAACGCCAGGAGTATATTTGATTCAAATTGAATTTTTCGATAGCTCATATCGACCTACTAGAGACAATGTGAAAAAAATAAATGTAATCGTAGAGGTTTGTAATCCACCACGGGCTCCTCAATTACCAGTGAATCCTAATATTCACAAATTCGTTGTAGAATAAAAATAAATAGCAAGAAAAAGAATGAAAAAGATACAATTTTACTGTAGTATAGTATTCACTATATTGAGCTTAAGTGCGTATGCACAAAAAGAAGCGAGTAACTGGTTTTATGGTTCGGGACAGGGAATCACCTGGAATCGAACACAGACTATGAATCTAACACCTAATGATAATCCGAATATTAGTGTTTCAGTGAGTGGAATTCCCACTAAATACGATTCTCGTACAGAAATATATCCGATGAGTACAAGAGAAGGATGCTTTGCGCTGTCTGATACCAACGGAAAATTGATGTTTTATTCTGATGGTGTGACGATTTACAGTGCGAATCACCATGTGTTGGAAAACGGAGAAGGCTTAGAAGGGCATCGAAGTTCTGCTCAGTCAGGAATTATTATTCCTTACCCTGGTAATAGAAATAAATATGTAGCAGTTTCTATTGGAATAGCTGGAGAACGAGTGCCAAAATTTGCATACAATATTCTGGATTCACAAGCGAATAATGGTTTAGGAAGACTAGAATTACCCAAAAACCGTCAATTTACGCTTCCTCAAGGTGTGAGAAAAGAATATATTGTGGAATCGCTAGCGGCTACCAAACATGCAAATGGAGTGGATTACTGGATTATAGTTATATCAAGAAGTGGTTTAAATCCAAAAATGATTTCTTGGTTGCTAACGAAAGATGGAATATCTCAATCACCTGTTGTTTCTCCTATTACAGGGCTAACAATGAAGAGTGATGAAAGAACTTATGGGTACTTGAAAATTTCTCCTGATGGAAAGCATTTTGCATTGGCAATGCATGAAGCATCTAATCTGCTTTGGGGAGAATTTGACAATAGTACGGGGCAATTTTCCAATATGAAAGACTATGTAGGTATAACTAATCGTTTTATACTTTGTTATGGGGCAGAATTTTCTCCAGATGGAAATTACTTTTATTTAAGTGCGGGAAGACAAACGGGAACCTTAGTTTACGTGTTTGAATTTAAGGAGTTGCTTCGTGGCAATACTGCATTTTTAAAAACGTATGATACTCCTGCGTTTACAAGAAACTACACTCCATCAGCACTTCAATTAGGTCCCGATTTTCGTTTGTATTTGACCATGTCTGAACCTGCACTAAGTGGAGATGCAACATCCGTTTTGTATATGTTTGATAAACCTGATGAACCTTTGAGTACTAATGTGTATGCACTATATAATCTATCACCTGGTACAGGTTCTGGAAATGATGGAGGATCTGGTACTCGAATGGGGCTTCCTACTTTTGCCTCTTCTTTTTTTGTACGTGTAGAAGGTACTTCAACAATTTGTGTGGGTGAAGAAGCTGTGTATAAAATTACGTCCAATGCACAGCGATTGGAGATTGATTTTGATGAAGGAGATGGTCCTCAGATTATTAACAATACATCAGAGGTAAAACATGTATTTAAAAAACCCGGAAATTACTTAATCAGACTCCGTCCATTAAACAGTCAAGGAGTTCCAATACAAGATGAAATAAAAACAGTATATACCACGGTGTATAGTTGTTATTTGCCTGTGAATCACAATTTAAGCAATTCAGAATATTAAACTATTGATTATGAGACAAAAAGATATGATTAGAGGGGTGTTTTTTAGCCTATTATCTCTAATGTCGTTTACATTCGCTCATGGGCAGGTTGTTATAGGCTCTAATCTGACGAATGAAAGAGCTGCTATTTTAGATATTAAAAGCCAAGAAGCCAATGCGGCAAACGAAACTTCATCTCAAGGAGGGGTATTGTTACCGCGTATCGCTTTGGTTAATCCTTATACCTTAGAACCTTTCGTCAGTACAAGTGATGTTGAATGGACAGATCGTGTAAAGAAAGAAGCTTTGTTAAAAGAGCATATCGGGTTAGAAGTGTACAATGTTACCAATAATACGGAGCTAAAATCAGGAGCTTATGTTTGGAACGGAACACTGTGGGAACGTTTGTTTAAGAAAGTAGAACCGCTAGTACCTAATCGAATTGTGTTTCCCTTGCCTGCATTTAATTTACCATTGATTAATAAGAACAATATTGATATTAAGCGATTTACTGTTAATCTATATCAAGTATATTTAAATAATAGACACGCTAATAACTTCATTACTAACATGCCAAATAAAGGAGAATTTGTTGTAAATAATTCTTATAAAAATGATGAATTGGATTATGTAGTAACGCATTATGACAAAGAAATTATTACAATTCACAGTATTAGCAATACAGGTATAATGGATTATACTGTACATAATATTAACCCAGATAGTTCTCATTTCCTTACTATTTATTTGGTTGTACATCAAGGAAAAGAAAAAAAATAAGCAAAAAATAAAAGAAAATTATGATTATGAAATTAACTAGAAAAACATATTGGATTCTTGTTCTTTTATTGGGGGTTGGTATCTCCACATCTGTCAAAGCACAAGTAACTATTGGTTCAGAAGGACAACCTAATCGAGCTGCACTCTTAGATATTAGTGATCGCTTAACGCCTGGTACGAATAATGAGACATCAACAACAGGAGGATTGTTATTACCCCGTGTTTTATTGGTAAATAAAGCAACATTAGAGCCTTTTATTCCTACAACAGATACTGATTGGATTAGTTCAACGAGCAGTAAGATTAAGGAAAAACACATCGGATTACAAGTGTATAACTTAAGTACAGCCAATGGATTTACAAAAGGTATGTTCATCTGGAATGGAACAGAATGGGAGAAACAAGATATCCTTGAAAATAATGACGCGCAACAAAATGTCAATTATTTTTTCTACTTACCTTCTTTTAATATTGATATACAGGCAAATACACAGAAAGTTGTTGATTTGTATGCGGAGTATGAAAGACAGTTTACGCGAAGATTAAATCCTAACTTTATTTCTAATTCAAATTTTACAATGGATGTATTGCCTATGGCTGGAACCGATCGATTGTATCAACGCAATGAATTAGATTATGTTATTACTGATTTTGATGAAACGATAATTAATGCGAATACGATTTCTATTACAAATGATGGAAGATTAACGTTTGATGTACTGCGTACTGATACGTCAAAGAAGTCGTATTTTAATATCTTGTTTATTATTAAGCGATAAATAAAAAAAGGAGCTTTTTTCTTTCCTTTAAGATTTGCTGCCATATAATCAACAGAGAATCCCTAATTTACAAATACAACATATTAACAGTAGTAAGCTTTTGTTTGCTACTGTTTTTTTATGCGTAAGAAATTCGATGTTTTAGATAATAAAGAAGGAAGTCATATGTAATTGGATCCTAGATTCTATCTTGATGGGTTCATGTGATATTAATTATTTTATTATAAACATAGGAAGAAACTATTGATTGTGAAGGTATATTGTACAAGTCCAGCTCTTCTTTGTCTTATTGTCCATTTATAGCGATTTTATTTGTAGTTATGGTATTCTACAGAACGTTATGTTTTTTTTCGTGTGAATTAGGTTAAAAAAATCCGCAATTGGCAGTTAAATTGATTTTAAAAGATTGATATCGTCAATTTTTATATGGATACAGATTATATGAAAGCAATTTTATGTGTTAGTTTTTTTGTATTTCCTTAATTTTTTATAGAAATAAAGGAATATATTTTTTTGTTCAAAATCTACTTTTACCTAGATAAGAATGACAATAAACTAGATAAATCGAGGGAGTCTATATAAAGTTAAATCACCTTATTGGTTATTTGTGCTACTGAACAAAAAGATTAGTAGATAAGGTTATTTAATAAAATATACTACCTAAAGTAGTGGATGAATTAGCAATGTTCATCGCTAATAGCACACTCTTTTTTAAGTAAAGATATCATACAATAATTTGTATCTAAGCATCAACCTGACGATTATTTAATAAAAAAGTGGGTGATTCTCATATAAGGAGAGAAAAAGAGGGTGAGAATAATTTATTTTTTTGGTTCGAAAAAAAGTTTGCATTTCGTGATTATTTAAAATTTAAAGAAAAATTTATTTGTCAATATTCTAGCTGTAAGAATTTTTGAAATCACTTCATGACTATATGCGAATTATTGTATTTTTTTTCATTTGAATTAAAATGTTTTTTTTTGATGATTATTATGTTTGTATTTTTATTTAATTATAATTTTTAGTGAATTATTTGTAATAATTATGTTGTATTATTAAAAATGACATAATCATTATATTTTTGTAAAGAAAAATTTTAAGAGTTATATAATTCAAAAAAATTGAATATGATAAGAAGATTAATCCCTCTGTTAACACTTGTTTTAAGTGGATCAGCTATGGCTCAAATTGGTATTGGAACTGAAAAAGCAGCAAACTCTGCACAATTAGATATTGTTTCTACTGATAAAGGTGTTCTTTTGCCACGTATCGAATTAAAAGGTACAGATGATAGAACTACAATCGTTGGAATATTGTAGAAAGTTTACTAGTTTACCATACTGGAACTAGTACAATGGTGGCAGGTTTTTATTACTGGAAATCAGATGCATGGACTCCATTGCTTTCAGGCCATACTTATATAGATAGAAAGAATAATTCATTTACTATTGGAGGGAACCCAAATAAGAATGGTGAAGAATCATTAATTATTACAGATACAGAAAATCACAACGTGTATTTATCTGTTACAGAAATAGCTAATAATAAAACTTTTGTTGAGACTATTGCAGTCAACCAGGATTTTATTACCAAACTAGGAGATAACGTAGACTTTATCAACCACATTACAGAGAACAACGAATTCATCAAAAATATCATTGAAGAGTTAAAAGGCACTTATGGAAATGTTGGATACGACACTGTCAACCACAATTTCTTCTACTACGATGGGGATGATGAAGTTGTAATTGAATGGGATGATTTAGGAAATACAAAAATTAAATCGTTTGTAGTTACAGCTGATTTCTTAACAATTACTGATACGGACGATAATGTATTCGAAGTAGCGATTAGTGATCTAGGAAAAATCATTGCGAACAATGATGTTTTTGTAACGGAATTAACGCAGAACAGTGAGTTCATTACCAAACTAGGAGATAACGTAGACTTTATCAACCACATTACAGAGAACAACGAATTCATCAAAAATATCATTGAAGAGTTAAAAGGTACTTATGGAAATGTTGGATATGACACTGTCAACCATAATTTCTTCTACTACGATGGGGATGATGAAGTTGTAATTGAATGGGATAATTTAGGAAATACAAAAATCAAATCGTTTGTAGTTACAGCTGATTTCTTAACAATTACTGATACAGACGATAATGTATTCGAAGTAGCGATTAATGATCTAGGAAAAATCATTGCGAACAATGATGTTTTCGTAACGGAATTAACGCAGAACAGTGAGTTTATTACCAAACTAGGAGATAACGTAGACTTTATCAACCACATTACAGAGAACAACGAATTCATCAAAAATATAATTGAAGAGTTAAAAGGTACTTATGGAAATGTTGGATACGACACTGTCAACCACAATTTCTTCTACTACGATGGGGATGATGAAGTTGTAATTGAATGGGATAATTTAGGAAATACAAAAATCAAATCGTTTGTAGTTACAGCTGATTTCTTAACAATTACTGATACGGACGATAATGTATTCGAAGTAGCGATTAGTGATCTAGGAAAAATCATTGCGAATAATGATGTTTTCGTAACGGAATTAACGCAGAACAGTGAGTTCATTACCAAACTAGGAGATAACGTAGACTTTATCAACCAGATTACAGAGAACAACGAATTCATCAAAAATATCATTGAAGAGTTAAAAGGTACTTATGGAAATGTTGGATATGACACTGTCAACCACAATTTCTTCTACTACGATGGGGATGATGAAGTTGTAATTGAATGGGATAATTTAGGAAATACCAAAATCAAATCGTTTGTAGTTACAGCTGATTTCTTAACAATTACTGATACGGACGATAATGTATTCGAAGTAGCGATTAGTGATCTAGGAAAAATCATTGCGAACAATGATGTTTTCGTAACGGAATTAACGCAGAACAGTGAGTTCATTACCAAGTTAGGAGATAACGTAGACTTTATCAACCAGATTACAGAGAACAACGAATTCATCAAAAATATCATTGAAGAGTTAAAAGGTACTTATGGAAATGTTGGATATGACACTGTTAACCACAATTTCTTCTACTACGATGGGGATGATAAAGTTGTAATTGAATGGGATGATTTAGGAAATACAAAAATTGCAACTTTTGAAATCGATGAAGTAAAGGATGTATTAATTATTACCGATACAGAAGGTGCTAGTTTTTCAGTAGCAATTAGTGACTTAGGAAAAATCATTGCGAACAATGATGTTTTCGTAACGGAATTAACGCAGAACAGTGAGTTCATTACCAAACTAGGAGATAACATAGACTTTATCAACCAGATTACAGAGAACAACGAATTCATCAAAAATATCATTGAAGAGTTAAAAGGTACTTATGGAAATGTTGGATACGACACTGTTAACCACAATTTCTTCTACTACGATGGGGATGATGAAGTTGTAATTGAATGGGATAATTTAGGAAATACCAAAATTGCAACTTTTGAAATCGATGAAGTAAATGATGTATTAATTATTACCGATACAGAAGGTGCTAGTTTTCCAGTAGCAATTAGTGATTTAGGAAAAATCATTGCGAACAATGATGTTTTCGTAACGGAATTAACGCAGAACAGTGAATTCATTACCAAGTTGGGAGACAACAATGAATTTAAAGAGATGATTCAAGATAATTCAATTGTAGCAAGTTTAACATTAAATAATGCGGCACCTGGAGAAGCAAAAGCAGGTTTTGTATTCAACAATGGAAAAGATGCCACTAACGTTGAATTTACTGAAACATTAACGACTCTAAAATATGAACGTCGAGTTGCTCAAGAAAATGGAGAGGCTGTAAGTAAAGACTTTTTGATTTATACAGCAGAAGATGAAAAAGAACAAGTAATTGATATTGCAACTTTAGTCGATTCGAATGAAACGCTAACGAGCTTATTGAATAAAGTAGAAGCAGGAGTTAATGTTCCAGCTGTTTATATCTATACAGATGAAAACAAAAGAGCTTGGGAAATTAATATTCCTGAGGAGTTAAAACAAAGTTCAGTATTTACAGATTACATCGATAGTTTTATTGCGAATATACCTAGTACTGTTGTAAATTATTCAACTACAGAGACAATTAAACCTGAAAAATGGTTGGGTACTGATAAGGAAATTGCACAACGTGTGTTTGATATTCAACTGAATGAAAAAACAAATGAGATTGAAGTTCCTGGAGATTTTTCATCAGTAATCTTACAAGCGCGTTTGATTAATAAAACTACAAATTCTATTACAGAAGGAGTAATTAAGAAAACGGTAGAGAATGGATCTACTCGAATTATTCTTGGTATAGCTGGGACATTGAGTGTACAACATCCAGTTGGAGAGTACTATTTGATTTTAGAATATGTGAAAAAATAATAAAAGACTACACTGACTGATGTATAAGTTAGTACAAAGTAAATGCATTAGTTACTTTCTTTTGGCGACTGTTCTGTTTTCTATTGTTAAATAGGATACAGAACAGCCAGGAGAAAAATATTGACATGAAGTAAACATGCAGATTTCGATGAGAATAGAGAACAAAAATATATAGTATTAAGGCGAGTGAAGTCGAAAGTCTGTACTACAGCATTACATTTTAATTTAAGAAGAGGATTTTAAATGCTTAATTATCTAAGAGTATTTAAAAAAATGTGCCGTATGGTTTATTTTTTATGCTATTGACTCTAGTACAACGTATTAGTTATTCTAGTCAGAGTAAATCCACCAAAAAAAAATGACAAAGAAAAAAATATATACAATGTTACTACTTGGATATAGTAGTATTGTATGCTATGCTCAAGAAAAAGAAAATAAAATTACAAATCAAGGGCTTTTCTCCGTGTCTTCAGGAGATTTGATTTCTTTTGGAGGAACTTTTGAAAATCAAAAATCAGGAAATGTCACCAATGATGGAACAGTGATTTACTTTCAGCATTTCATTAATGATGGAGGGTATGGGATTACTAAAAATAAAAAGACTTCGAAGACTATTTTTACTGTTGATGGAGAGGCTAATGCAGTCAAGCGATTAACAGGAAATGGTATTTCTTCTTTTTACAATGTAATTTTTGATAATCCGGTGGAGCATGTTGCTTTTGATTTGAAACAAAATATTGATATCTACGGATCTGCTGATTTTCAAGAGGGGGTTATCAAGGTAGATTCAGCATTTAATCCTGTAACAGAAGTGTCGTATGGAATGATTACTTTCCAGAATGGATCAACAGTATTAAATGTACGAGACGAAGCTCATGTAGAGGGAATGATTGAAAAGATAGGAAATGAAATATTTACTTATCCAAGTGGAAGTCAAGGGAAATACCGTTATGCGCGTATTTCAGCTCCAAGGAGAATGAATGATGTTTTTGTTGGCCAATACGTGTATAATGATGCTGCCTTTTTCAAGGCTCGTACCAATACAGTAGGGGTTATTAATGCAATCAATGACCAAGAATATTGGGTTATCGACAAAGGGAA